>PWNW01000335.1 GCA_003557605.1 Spirochaetaceae bacterium | reverse complement strand
GTCTCTGATGGTGATGATGGTCCCGAATTCCTCTCCGGAAGGGTGCTGCATGGGATAGGTTCTCAGGTCAAACACCCGTTTTCCTTCCTCAACAATCGTCATGGGATGCCGGTCCTTCAATCGGGACTCCAGCTCCCTGCGAAGCTTGGTCAGGGGAATATCCTTAAGATACCGTCCTGTGAGGTTCTCAGCAGTTTCACAGAGTGTTTGTGCTGAGGGGTTTATGTCCACGATTCTGCGGTTTCCGTCAATGACGATGACCCCGTCCTGTATGAATTCAATAATAAAATGCCGGGCTGCGGGGCGAAGGTTCATGAATTCATACTTGTAAAGACTCCAGACCAGGAGCACCCCAGATATGCTGAATACTGCGGTGGTGAAATTATACTGCGGTATTCGGGGCAGGATAATGACATAATAGATGTTGATAAGAAACGGCAGTATAAATGCGCCGACCAGCAGAAACATCTGCATGCGGTAGATGCGCTGCATATGGGAAAAGCTGCTGATGAGCATCACTATTGTGATAATAATTAGGAAATAGCTGTAGGGGGTGTGGATGAAGAAGAACCAGGGACCGAAGCTGAGGGACTGGGTATTACGTCCCGCTTCAAGCACCGATGTCTGAAAGAAGATGTTCGGGATGCTGAAGAACCACACGATTATGTTGGTGAATGCTGGCACGGCCAGCAGAAGGGCAAGGGCTTTCTTTGGCACCTGCCTGCGAATATAGGACCTGCCGAAGAGAAATATTGTTACCGGCAGGAGAGATATGGCGGTGAACTGCAATCTGACTGCCAGCATCTTCACTGTCTCATCGGCGGCACTGATCTCCATGATGGTGAAGACTGTCCAGAAACATGCGGTAATCATCATGAGCCGGAGAGACCTGGAAGCGGGGGAGGCAGGCAGGTGAAAGGTAATGAAATAGATGAGAGCTGCGTACATGACCGCTGAGACGATATAGATCTGCACGGTGCAAATACCTCCTGAACTATAATGTGTGTTCACGATGAATGTTGTCAAGGGCATGTATGTCTTTTCATGCTCCGTGAAGATCAGTATACTGAAGGCCAATTTAGACTCCAAGGAACGAACTGTATGGAAAAACGGCGAATTTTGACGGGTGACCGTCCTACGGGAAAACTGCATCTAGGACATTATGTCGGCTCGATAAAAAACCGGGTGAAGCTGCAGGACCAGTATGAGTGCTTCTTTATTGTTGCAGACCTGCACACTATGACGACTAAGCCTGAGAAAAAGCATATTGAAGAAATAACCGGCCACAGCAGGGATTTGGTGCTGGACTACATAGCATGCGGGATCAATCCGGAGAATTCTCCGATATACCTGCAGTCGGCGGTGCATGAAGTCTATGAGATGAACCTGTTCTTTGAGATGCTGGTCACTGTTCCCCGCCTTCAGCGGATTCCCAGTCTGAAGGATATGGCCAAGTCTGCTGACCTTCAGGAGATGCCCTTCGGACTGCTGGGGTACCCGATCCTCCAGGCCGCTGATATCCTGATGCCCAGGGCGCACCTTGTGCCTGTGGGAAAGGATAATGAGTCCCATGTCGAACTGACCAGGGAGATTGCCCGGAGATTCAATTACCTGTACGGGGAGGTGTTTCCTGTTCCCGACGTGCTTGTGGGCGATGTGGGGTCCCTGGTGGGGACCGACGGCAGTGCAAAGATGTCCAAGTCCCTTAATAATGCGGTGTTCCTCTCTGATGATGCCAAAACGGTGGAGAAGAAGGTGATGGGCATGTACACCGATCCCAACAGAGTCCGAGCTGACATTCCCGGCAGGGTTGAGGGAAATCCGGTGTTTATGTATCACGATGCGTTCAATACCGACCTCCAGGAAGTGGAGGATCTTAAGGAACGTTACCGGAACGGCAAGGTAGGGGACGTTGAGGTGAAGCAGAAGCTTGCCGCTGCCCTAAACAGTTTTCTCGATCCCCTGAGGGACCGCCGGCAGGCAGCTGCTGAACAGGGCGGGTATGTCGACGAGGTGCTCTATGAGGGTACTATGAGAGTTCGAGAGGAGGCCCGTGCAACACTTCAGGAGATGAAAAAGGCCATGGGGGTTTCGGGCATATGGAACAAAATAAGCAGAAAGGCAGAGAAGGCGCGGAAGCGCAGAAGCTGATTGAGCATCTGATTCTGCCGTTCCCTGAAGAAGCCTGGCTCTCTGCGCAGGAGACAGCACGATTCCAGGATGCTGTATACCGATACTACCGTCACTTCGGCAGGACCTTTCCATGGAGGGAAACCAGTGATCCCTACTGCATCCTTGTTTCGGAGATGATGCTGCAGCAGACCCAGACGTCAAGGGTTCTGCCGAAGTACCTCAGGTTCATGGAGAGGTTTCCTGATATTCCAGCTCTTGCAGATGCTGCCTTGTCAGAAATATTTTCCTTCTGGCAGGGTCTGGGGTACAACCGAAGGGCCAAGGCGCTCCATGACATCTCCCGGATATGCATGTCAAAGTTTCAAGGCGTCATTCCCCATAGTGAAGAGGACCTCAGGTCCCTTCCGATGGTGGGACCGGCAACCTCAGCGGCAGTTCAGGCCTTTGCATGGGACCGGCCGGCATTGTACCTTGAGACGAATATCAGGAGGGTGCTTCTCTATGCATTTTTTTCCGGCAAATCTTCTGTCCATGATCGGCAGCTGTATCAGGTGCTTGATGCGGTCCTGGACAGGGAGAAACCCAAACAATGGTATTATGCGTTCATGGATTACGGGGTGTTTCTGAAATCTGTCATTCCCAATCCCAACCGGAGAAGCAGCCATTATGCGAAGCAGAGCAGTTTTGAAAACTCCAACAGGCAGGTGAGGGGAGCGATCCTGCTGGTGCTCAATGAACGGGGACCCTCCAGGCTTGATGATCTTGCAGGATATATCTCCTTTCCCAGGCATCGGGTGATGCGGGCCCTTCATGAACTGGAATCAGAAGGCATGGTCATCGTCGGAGAACCTGAAGCTGAATACGGGCCTGACGGCCGGCTCATTTCAATTCCATAATGACTCAGGGTGTTACACCATGTGATTATGTATTACATACTAAAACTGTAATGATAACTATCGATGATTCACAAAATTTCACACTTTAGTATTGATAAACCGCCGATTCTCATGTATAAATGTACTTACCCTGCAATTTCCTGGAACATCGAAGCAGGTTTCTGCTTCGACTTATTCTGAATCCGGGAACTGGTTCCCGGGTACAACTGGTCCATATGCCTTTTCCAGCATGTGGGCCTTTTTTTTTGATTTTGTCATTTCTGGACAGTTCAGGTGATATCAAGTACAATACCAGTCTGTTTCACCAAGCAGTGAAGAGAAAGGAGTGACTGCGATGCTGTTTTCCCGAGATGCCGATACATTTCTTTTTTCTCATGGGGTACATCCTGAACAGGTTGACATGGACCTGCTTTGCAGCAGATTTCTTGCGGAGATGAATGAGGGTCTTCAAGGGGCGCCTTCATCTCTGTCCATGCTCCCGTCTTTTATTTCCGTGGACGAAGAGATTCCCGCTGATGAGCCGGTAATTGTGTTTGATGCCGGGGGAACAAACTTCCGTGCCTGCCTGGTGGAATTCGACGGTGAGAAGAATCCTCGTATTTCAGGTTTTGTAAAGCACCCTATGCCCGGCAGCAGGGGAAAAGTATCCCGTGATGAATTCTTCGCCAGGATGGCAGAGTATGCCCGGCCCCTGCTGGATGCCTCCGGCACCATAGGATTCTGCTTTTCCTATCCCACTGAAAGCACACCGGAGCGCGACGGACGGCTGCTGCATTTCTCAAAGGAGATGCAGGCCCCTGAGGTTGTGGGGGAACTGATTGGAAAAAACCTGACCGAGAAGCTTCAGGAAGTGAACCCCGGCGGTTCATGGAAGATCAGCATACTCAATGATACTTCAGCAACCCTTCTTGCGGGAAAGCTTGCCTCCGGACGGCAGTACAGCGGATATATCGGATTTATCCTCGGAACGGGCACCAACACCAGCTATATTGAATCCTCTCAACAGATCGGGAAGGTGCCCTCTGAGAGCTTTACCGGAAAAAACCAGATCATCAATGTGGAAAGCGGCGGGTTTGCCGTTGACCTCAGCGACCTGGATGCTGATTTCTACAAGACCACAGCCCATCCAGATACCTATCATTTTGAAAAAATCATTTCAGGGGCCTATCTTGGGCCCTATATCCTCTTTGTACTGAAACAGGCTGCCCGTGATAAGCTTTTCAGCGATGACACGTGCACTGCCATTCAGGAGATTGCATCGCTTACCACCATAGAAATGGATGATCTGCTTCATACTCCTGACAAACCGTCGGTGCTCCATGATGCCTGCGGAGGAGATGTGAAGGACTGCTTTCTGGTATCACAGATAGCTGACCGACTGGTGGAGCGCGCAGGGAGGCTCTCTGCGGTTAACCTTTCAGCAGCGGTGCTGAAGACAGATGCCGGGAAGGACCCGGAACATCCGGTGTGCATCAATGCTGACGGGACCACTTTCCTGAAGACCCATGCTATGAAGGAATACACCGTCGGATATCTTGATGAATTCCTCGTTGAACAGCATCAGAGGTTCTATGATATGATTCATGTGGACAACTCCCCGGTACTGGGAGCTGCTATCGCAGGTCTCCTGAACCGGTAAGCAGCAGGGGACTGCCCAAGGGTGAAATGTCCCGTGCGCTTGAGAGATGCACCAGAAACCAGGAGGGCTCCTTGGTCCTCACCCCTGCGAGGGCCCATTGCAGTTCACTGGTAAGTGCCCAGAACCGGGAGCGGTCAATCATCTGATGAATGCCCGGATAGTGCCGAGAGAGAAGTGCTGCGAACCCCTCGCCATAGTCATTGATAATGCTTGAAATGTCATAGGCCGGGTCCCCTGTTCCGGCGGACCCGAAATCAATTATTCCTGAGATCCTTGCCTCATCCGGTTTCCAAAGAATATGGTATGCCCGGAGGTCTCCGTGAATCAGCGATTCACGGCACTCCATAAATTCGCTGTCTCCAAGCAGGGGATGGAATATCAGCTCGATTTGCTCCTGCATGAACGAGCTGAGGTACGGAAACAGTTCCTGTCGGATTTCATCATACAGGGAAAGCCAGTCACTGTATTCCTGGTGTGAAATTGAGGCCCGAATTCCATGTTCCTTAAGCTTTTTCTTTGGAAGGGTATGCATATTTCGCAGAAACAGTCCCAGCTGCTCTGCTATGGCTGCCTGGTCCTTCCTGCGGAGCCTCAGGAGGTCATTGCGGGTCAGGGGTATGCCTTCAATGATTTCATAGCTGATAAAACCCTCTTCGTAGGTCCTGCAGACCGGTACGGGGATGCCCGAGCGTCGGCTGATCAGTTCAAGCACCGCAGTCTCCTGATGCATGTCTTCCAGGACCCAGGAAAACCTTGGAAAACGGAAGATGACAGATGAGTTGATGATCACAATGTCATTGAGCATACCGTCCTGGTTGTACTGGATATCGGCGATTTCTAAGTCAGGACGTGCATGCTGGATCTGCTTAATATGCTCCCGCTCAATTGCCGTGCCGCCCGGGCGGATTCGTTTACGCATGGGGACCTCCCTGTCAGGATTATACCATGAACTGGGAGGTTCTGATTATGATATTTCAGTATTCCTGGGAAGCTTTCTGGAGTTCTCTGCTTCACTGTAGAGGCAGAAGCGGTTTTTCCCCTGGTGCTTTGCAATATACTGCGCTTTATCAGCGAGGGTGAGCAGGTGAGTGAAGTCAGAAGCATCATCGGGATAAAAACTGACCCCGATGCTTGCGCTGAGGCTGAATGTCTCCCTGCCGATTTCAAGCGGTTTCTGCAGTTCATGCAGCAGTTTCTTCAAAATAACTTCAATTGCATCTTTCTGCTTAAGATCACTGAACACTGCGGCAAATTCATCTCCTCCGAGACGGGCCACCAAGTCTGACTTGCGGAGATTCTTTGAGAGTCTCCGGGCAATGATCCTCAGCGCTTCATCACCGGCCCAATGACCGAGCAAGTCATTTATCTGCTTGAAGTTGTCAATATCGATGGAGCATACCGCATAGGGGGTTTTGTTCCGTTTTGCCAGATGCAGTGACGGAACGGCACGTTCATAGAGCAGGTGACGGTTCGGCAGACCGGTTATGTCGTCGTAGATGGCCATCTGCTCGATTTTTCTGTGGGCGTCCTTCAGCTCACGGGTTATCTGGCTGATTCGCTGCTGCTCATCTGTGAGCTGGTCCTTAGCCCGTTTTTCTTCAGCTTCTGCTGAAAAGCTGTGCATCAATGCTGCGGTCTGGTTCGCAAGAAGGCTCAGTGCGGTGAGATCCTTTTTGGAGTAGGAGTTATCAGGAATTGACTGGAGGGTCATCACACCCATCAGCCGATCCCCGAATACCAGGGGCAGCAGCATCCAGGAAAGGTACATATTTTCAGCATCTGATACCGGACCTTTCCGATATCGGTATCCCTCTTCGCCAACATTACTGATAACCATGCATGTACGGTTTCGTGCGCAGTATGCCTCCAGGCTGGACTCTGAGGTGCAGGAAATCGGGGTGCTGATACGGCTGCGGCGCCTGGATTCAATGCGGTATTCCCGGATAAGCGCATTGTTCTCAGCATGGTAGGGCAGTATGGAAACCGAATCAAGGGGAATAGAATCAGAGAGGCTGTTCCAGATTGAATGAATGACCGAATAGAGGTCGCTGAGACAGTTTATGTCCCTGCTGAGCCTGCTGACAGCAGCAGTAAGCTTGAAGTTTTGATCTTCGGATAGGTGCTTCGGCTGTGCAGATCGAATTTCCTGTCTGGACTTTTTCAGCTCGTATGCGAGTTCCATGGTTTTAACATCCGAGAGGATGCTTTTCAGGTAAAGTTCCCGGTTTTCCCGGGCAGTTCTGAAGCTCACATCAGATATCTGCTGATAATTGCCTTTTTCTGCATGCAGATGCATCAAGTGCTCAGATATCTCAATTTCCAGTTTTTTCAGTCCGTGACGACGGGCAAGGTCCAGGCTCTGGTTCAGATATTTCTCTGCCTGGACGTTTTGTCCCTGTTCCAGATCAAGCTTTGCTGTCAGATGCAGTGCGCGAACCTCCGCTGACGGTGTTCCGGCAGTTTTTGAGAGTTCCAGAGCTGTAGATAGGAACTGACTGCTGCGGAGGGTGTCCTGCTGCATGAGGTATATTTCCCCCATGGTGAGCAGCAGTTCCGGTGTCTGTACCGAAGAATACTTCTCAAAGATTTCAAGGGCCCTTCCGAGGTGTTCCAGCGCCTGATGAAAGTTTTTCTGTATGCCCAGCAGCTTTCCCAGCTGAAGCAAAACCGATGCAGTCTGCAGTTCATCATGATGCTTTTCCAAGGCCTTAACGGCGGTTTCCAGGTATGTCAGGGCCTGATCATTCATACCAAGGTCTGTGTAGACTTCTCCTAGGCTGATGCATGCGCCGATAAAGTGGTAGGTATCTCCGAGGCGGACCGCTTTGTCCTTCACCTCAAGGAACTGGTAAATTCCCTGGGCATATTCACAGCGGGAAATTCGGCTGACACCAATAGTCATTTTTGTCCTGAGAATCCATCGTCCTGCATCATCCTGAGGCTCATTCATCCTGGAAAACAGCACAAGTGCCTTGCCGGCTGTTTCAAGCGCCTCATCACATCGGCCCTGCAGATGCAGAGCAGAAGCAGCTACGGAGAACAGCCGGGCAGCCTCGTAGGGATGCTGGGATTCATCAACAGTCTGCTGCAGATCAACGACCTCCTGCTGTACAGTGTGAGGATTTTGAAGAAGGTTCTGTTCTAATATGGTAAAGCGGTTTTGAGATATGATTTCAGGTTCAGCCATGAAGCTCCCCTCGGGGACTGCGCAGTACAGCCCAAACTTTTTTTCTTGTTTAAAGTATACAAAATAAATCAGAGAAAGTACAGACCTGCAGGGTCATGTTTTATTGCTGCTGTTTGGCGTTCTCTATGATTTCACGCTGCCAATCCAGCAGATATGCTTCCTTATCGGGATCATCTCCCCGGGCATCGGCAAGAATACGGAATACCGGTTCAGTTCCCGATTTCCTCATCCAGATGAAGCCCGAGGGGGTGCCGCTTTGATCATACAGTACTATGCGCAGCCCTCCTGAGGACCTGCCGGACCTGAACTTGCTTCCCATGCCCTCCCTGGACTCGGTTCCCTCGGTATTGAATTCCCTCCAGGATGCAATATCGTATCGCCGGCGAAGCTCATCTTTTCGCTGCTCCCATGAATCCAGGAAACAGTTCTCCCATCGCTGTTTAAAAGCCTCCTGGTCGGGGCAGTCAACCTGCATCAGTGCCCGGGAATCAGAGGCTGCTGTGGTCCTGTAGGACGGCAGGGAGTTTAGGATCTGTTCAAGTGAAGGAAGTTGGTGAACAGGAAGCTTTGATCCGGAAAGGGTATGCCAGATACGATAGAGCCCCGGCTTTGCAGGGGTGTCAGGTATGGTGAGCAGCTTGATTATGGAAAACAGCGTATTCAGCGGGTCACGAACCACCGACGGATGGATGATGCAGCCCCCGTTTGATCCCTCTCCCAGGACACGTACGGTGCATCCCTGAGCCCGCAGGTTATCAGAAAGGTTCACCACATTTGCCTCTCCCACTTCTCCTCGGAACACATCAATCCCGAAGGCCCCGGCAATCTCCTCAATACGCATGGATGTGGGGCAGTTTACCGCAGCGGCAAGGGGGCTTTCGGGACCATGTCCCAGATACCGCATATATGCCGATTCAGCCATAAACACCAGGGAAAACACCTCCTGGGCTTCCATTATTTTTGCTGTTCCGGTTGACTCCTCAATATAGACAATATTCCCCCTGTCCCCGTCATTGTCGGGCATGTATCCCAGAATGCAGGAGGGGTCTGCTGCATAGGCCTCTTCCAGGGCCTTTCTGCAGGGTTCAAGGTTCTCACCTTCAGGAATGATGCCATGTGCCGTCTTGCCGGGAAAGTCATTGATGGTCTTCACTGATATCCCGAGGCTTTGGAACAGGGCAATGTCAATTGAAGTGGTCCGGGCGCTTCCATTGAAGTCTATCATCAGCGTCAGGGGAGAGCTCTGCAGTGATTCTCTGATGAGACCGTAGAGATCATCCTGTCCGCAGAGGCAGGTGCTTCCGGAAATCGTCAGCCCGGTGAACTGCCGGTAAGATTCCTCGCTGAGCAGTTTTTCCTTCTCCATGTGGTCCAGGACTTGCAGAAACTCCTTGAAGGTGTTTTCTGTTAATACTGAACCAGCAGCTGCAGAGGCCTCCGGATCGGTGACTGCGGCTTCCATCGCTGCAATGAGCTGAGCCGACATGCTTCCTCCGATGACCCCGGCGGATGCAAAAAACTTGATTCCGTTATGGCCCAGGGGATTATGGCTTGCCGAAATGTATATGCCTCCGTGGATTTCATGGGACATCATGTTGTGAGCAATCACTTCAGGCACCGCAGCTGAACCCAGATACGTAATATTCCATCCTTCATGAAGAAGCGTCCTGATCATCACCTGGGCGGCGGGTATTCCCGTCGGCCGGGTGTCAGCTGCGGTGAGCAGGGTTGAAGCCTCAGGGAAGTGCTCCCGCATGAATTTTGAGAAAACCCGTGCAGCGGTAATCAGGATCACCAGATCAGCATCGCTGATGTGCTGACTGGTGCTGTGCTCATCACCGTCTGAGGCAAACACCTTCCGCCAGCCCGATGCAGAAAGGATCATAGAAGAAAAGGAGTGCCTGATTTGTTCAGGTGAGGGAAGATCAGTAAGTAAAACGGGCACAGAAAGGCGCTCAATGTCAGGATAGGTCATAGGATTCTCCTTGAAGGGTGGAAACTCATGAAAAAGCATAGCAGGAATCAGTATTTTTGTATATGATCAGAGGTACTACACAACTTATGGAGACCATATGAGAAGGCCTGTTGCAAAAGTTGCTGCGGTTCATGACCTTTCCGGATACGGAAGGGCATCCCTGACTGTGGCGCTGCCGGTAATGGCGGCACTGGGGGTGCAGGTCTGTCCGCTTCCCACAGCTCTGCTGTCAACACAGACATCCGGTTTCAGTTCCTACTACTACCGGGACCTTACCGACGACATGTACAAAGTCATGGAACACTGGCGGGCCATCGGGCTGACCTTTGACGGCATCTACAGCGGATTTCTCGGGTCCAGCAGGCAGATAGCCTGTGTGGAGCAGCTGGTGAGGTCATTCTCTGCACCGTCATGCCTGACGGTGATCGATCCGGTGATGGGTGACGACGGAGAGCCCTATGGGCCCATCTCCCGGGAGCATATTGAGCTTATGAGAAGGCTTATTAGATGTGCAGACGTGATTACCCCGAACTTTACTGAAGCGCTGATGCTTCTTGATGAGCCCTACCGGGATTCCATAGCAGAAGATGAGCTTCCGGGAATGCTGGAACGGCTGCTTGAGGCAGGTCCTGGGCGGGCGGTGATCACAAGCGTGCCGGTGCAGGGAAGGGAGGAGAGCTGCATGCTCTATGCCTCAGAACGCAGTGATCATAAAGTGCATCGCATGACCACTCCCCGAATACCAGTTTCCTATCCCGGCTCAGGTGATATGTTTGCAAGCATTCTCACAGCCTCCATGCTGCAGACCGGAGACTTTCTCCGCGCCGCAGCCCTCGGGGCTGAATACGTCTCCCGGGCAATTCGCGAGGCCGCCGCAGACGGTGTCCCTGAAAGGGAAGGCCTGCTGATAGAAGCGGTCCTTCCGGACCTTGCTGCCGGTCAAGTAAGCTTCCAGTGGGAAGCACTGGAGTAGCACGTGACCGCAGTCACCGCAGCCCTTACCGCTGAACTGCAGGCATTTCTCCCTGAATGCCCGATTCCCTCTCCCCGCAGCGCTCATCAGGGGTTTGCTGAGTCAGTACTGGACCGCCACGGCATCCTCGCTGCTGTCATTGGATCCGGCAAGAGCCTGAGCGCATATCGAATTGGTGAGCTGCTGGAGAGGCATTTTGTAGACCTGGTGGTGCACATCGGGATATGCGGTGCCGCTGATGCATCCATGCAGACAGGGGACATGCTGGTGCCTGACCGGGTTATGCAGCATGACCTGCATCTCAAGGAGTTTTCCCTTCCCCCCGGGGTAATCCCCTATACGGGTATCGGGTCAATTGAGCTCTCTGCACGCCGCAGTGAATTTTTTTCTCATATCAGGAGCATCTTCCCGTCACGGAGAATTCGCACCGGCGGAATGATTGCATCGGGGGATGTATTTGCATCACCTGAGAAGAAAGCTGAGATTTTGGTTCAGGGCTCCTGCGCATGTGATATGGAAAGTTATTCCGTCGCCCTGGGCTGCATGCTCAAGGGGGTGCCTCTGATTATCTGGAAGATCATCAGTGATGATGCTGCAGGCGCCGGACCGAAACGGTTTTCCCGGTTCATCTCTGATGCCTCAGCCCTCTGGATGGAGGGGGTAATTTCCTATCTCGAAAGCAGGTAGTTTCTGCAGTAGTTTTGTATCACATCCTCATGGGACCGGGCAATGTACTGCGCTGCCCGCTTCAGTCTGAGAATGTTCCCCTTGCTCACATCATCCATCGGTACGGGGTGTTTCCCCTTGTTTCCCGCAATCCGGTGATAGGTGACCTCAGGAAGGGTCTTCATCACATGTTCTGCGGTATGGTACTGGCCTGAAGTGTAGACATGCAGGAGGGGGACCCCCTTTGCCGGTGATATCCAGTCGAGGATGCCCATTCTCCTCAGCCCCTGCATGGGAAGAGCGAAAAGGCTCCCTGCGGTGCCAATGGAAAAAATATGAAATTTTTCTGCCTGGGGGTAGAGCTGCTTCGCCTCAAGGTATGCGTAGAGGGAAGGGTTGTTTGCAGCAACCCCTCCGTCAATGAAGCACAGCTCCTTGCCTGTCTCAGGATCTGTGATAAATGCCGGGGAGAAATAGGTGGGTGCTGCAGTCGCTGCCCGTGCTGCATCCTTCATCAGGTACTGACTGCCCCGGTATGAGCGGAACAGAAAGGGCTCTCCCCTGGTGCATTCATAGGCGGTGATTATCAGCGGTGCAAGCGCTTCATTGATTGTCATGGAACCGTAGATTTCCTGAAGGATTTCAGTCAGTGAATGCTCATCATACTTTTCCATGAACATGCGGGTGACTGCCCCCAGCTGCCCGAGGGGTCCCTTGGAGAAGATGTCCGGGCTTCTGTGCTCATAGAGATCCAGAATGCTCTCAAGGGTCATGGCCGGAAGCAGGGGAGGGGGTTTGTGTTTTCTTCGGAATGAAAAACGCTGTTCCGGTTCCCGGGGCATCTCAGGGTTCTCCGGATCAGGGGCACACAGACCGAGTGCAATGAGGGCCCCGGTTGAAGTGCCTGCAATCAGATCAAAGCAGGAGTACAGCGGCCGGTCAATGCCGAGGCGCACCATTTCCTTCTGCAGGGCTATGAGCACAGTTATTGGTATGATGCCCCTGATTCCCCCTCCGTCGAGGGAAAGTATTGTTACTTCCTTGTTTCCCTTTGTTCTGAACATAGGAGATATCATGGAGCAATGGGAATGTTTCGTCAAGCAATGAAGAACAGCAGGCCGGAGATGCTTGTTTCTCCGGCCTGAGGGATTTTTCAGCGTGCCTGGCTGAGGGCTTCCTCTGCAAGCATGACGAAGTCGTCGATAGTAATGGTGACGCTTGAAACTGCATCAGTGTTTCCGTCTGCGTCAATGGGGATACCCGCATCCTGTCTTCTGATCATTTCCTGCTCCACCCGGGCAGCCTGGACATGCCATTCATCAATGGCCCCGCCTCTGGCGACCATCTGGTATTCACCTGCAAGGTCGACAGTCTTCTTGTCCCGTCCGTCACGGTGCAGGGCGCTCCAGTTCACATCGGCAATAAAACCGTTGACGATCATCACCTCTATGGTGGATTTCCAGCCGGAACGTTCGTTGTAGTTCGCCTCTTCTGCATAATAGATACCGTCACGGTAGAGCACCGGATCAATCGGTCCCTGTGCTAGGGCCTTCTTGGAAAGATCGGCAAAATCGCTTATGCGGATAGTCACCCCCGATACACCGTCGGTATAGCCGTCGTCATCATGTTTAACGGCAGCGGGATCCTGGGTTTCAAGAAGGAGCTTTTCAATCCGCTGGGCCTGGACGTACCATTCATCAATGGCCCCGCCCCGGGCAACCATCTGGTATTCACCGGCCCGGTCAACGGTCTTTTTGTCCCGTCCGCTGCGGTCCATGCCGCTCCAGTTCACCCCGGTGATGTACCCGTTGATGACGTTGAGAGCAACAGTGGATTTCCAGTTTCCGGAAAAATCATCGGCGGCGGCATAATAGAGCCCGTCCTCAAAGGGCCCCCTTCCAACGGGCCCGGCTGAGAGGGCTTTATTTACCAGATCAAAGAACTGGGAAACATAGATGGTCACACCGGATATGTCATCGGTATGTCCCTGGTCGGACGTGTAGGATACGGCTGACGGGTCCTGGGTATCCAGGAGATGCTCTTCGGTTCGTTGAGCCTGGACATACCATTCATCAACGGCCCCGCCTCTGGCGACCATCTGATAGCCTCCGAGCCTGTCGTAGCTTTTCTTGTCAGGACCGGAATCCCGGTGAACCGCATTCCAGTCAACCCAGGTGATTTCCCCTCCGCTTACTTCAAGAGAAACAACATACTTCCATCCCGAACGTGAGTATCCCTCGGCTTCTGCAAAGTATACGCCGTCGGCAAAAGCTGCTGGGTCAGCCGGTGCCTGTGCTGCAGGGCGCGGTGCAGGGGCCGGGGTCTCTGCCTGGCCTCCGCCGCACCCGATGAGGGCAAACGCAGCGGCCAGGGATACTGCAATCAGTAACAGTTTTCTCATATCTCCTCCAAATTTTTACAGATGATTTAAAGATTAAATTAGTTAATAGATTATTTTTATTATAAGGTTATTTATAGGGTAAGGCAATAGAGTCTCTTTTAATCATGAAGGTTTTGTTATAGAATTTGCCGAATGAAGATGATTGGAAAACCCGCTGATGCGGCAGTCATAGCCGGCATCGTGGTGTTTATAGTTCTTATCTCGTTTCAGGTGTATGCAAACAGGGGAGAGGCCTCTCAGGTGAGGATTGATGCCCAGGGAGAGCAGTGGATTTATTCCCTGGATGCAGATCAGAGGGTCATGATACCCGGTCCTCTAGGGGATACTGAGGTGGTGATAAAGGACGGACAGGTTCATATACCCGATTCGCCTTGCAGAAACAAGATCTGCGTCACCTCAGGTCTGATACATCGGGTCGGACAGTGGCTTATCTGCCTTCCCAATGACGTGTTTATCCGGGTTGAAGGCGAGGTGCCCCGTGACCAGGAGGTTGATGATGTCGCCTTCTGAACAATATTCTGTCCGCATCAAGGATGTTGCCCTGCTGGCGGCCTTTGCGCTGTTTCTCTCCACCATTGAGTACGTGATACCGAAACCTGTCCCTTATATGAGGATCGGTCTGGCAAACCTGTCAGTGCTGATCGGTCTGACCTATCTGAATCTGAAGGAATATGCGCTGCTTGCGGTGCTGAAGGTTCTTGGACAGGGAATTGTCCATGGGACCCTGTTCTCCTATATTTTTCTTCTATCTGCTGCCGGAAGCTTTGCAAGTGCTCTAGTGATGCTGCTTATCTACCGGACTGCCTCGCGGCGGATCTCTTTGATCGGGATCAGCGCCGCAGGTGCATTTGCAAGCAATCTGGCGCAGATCCTTCTTGCTGGAGTGATGCTCTTCGGTTCCGCCGCATGGCTGATTGCCCCTCCCTTTCTTGCTGCAGGGCTGATTGCGTCTGTGGTTCTCGGGATCTTTGCTGAGAAATTTTCCCGGGAATCACTCTGGCTGAAGAAAAGGCGAGGGGCTGCTGCATGAAGGAACAGAGAAACCTCCCGCTTATATCAGGACTTCTCATGCTTCCAGCCCTGGTGTTCCAGCAGAACCTGCTGTTTCTTGGGCTTCAGACGCTGTTTCTTGTGATGCTTCAACCGATTCTGGGAAAACGCATCCGAGTGCTGCCCAACTTGATTATGCTTTCCACCATCACTGCGCTGAACCTGGTGCAGCCCTACGGCAGGGTTCTTGCTGAGCCCTTAGGGTTCCCTGTCACCGTAGGAGCTTTGGAACTTGGAATGCGAAGGTCCTTCATGCTCATTTCACTGATATATCTGTCAAAGTTCATGGTCATCGGGTCACCCAGATTTCCCGGGAGGCTGGGTGAAATGCTGTCCCTTCAGTTTTCCTACTATCAGGGGTTTCTCAGCACTCCCGTGAGTCTGAGGCCCAGCCAGATAATCAGAAGTCTTGACCAGCTTCTTCTTTCCCTTGAGGCATCAGACGGGACAGTCCATGTCTCGCGGCTGCCGAAACGGGTGCTGATGTTCTGTGCCGCATCCCCGGTGCTTATTTGGGTGTGTTTTGCTGCGGGGAGCCTTCAATAATACGGTAATCGTCATGGGAAAGGGAAACACCGAGGTCGGGGGAGGAAAACCCGGAGGTTTTGAATACCCTCTGGTCTTCGGTAATGAACACTGCTTCCACGTCCTGCAGGGATTCAATAAATTCAAAACCCTTTTCAAGCCCCAGAACAAATGCCGCTGTCGATAGGGCGTCTGCGTATGCTGAGTTTTCCGTCACGATGGTGACGCTTTCCAGTCCCGTATCTGCAGGGAATCCGGTGGAGGTATCTAGAATATGGTGATACCTGATGTGGTTATCAAAGAAGTAGCGTTCGTAGGTCCCGGAGGTCACTACGGTGCCCCCCTTGAGGGTAATGATGACGATATATCTTCCCCGTGAATTGTGCGGGTCCTGCACCCCGATGCGCCAGGGAGTTCCGTCGGGTTTTGAGCCCACAAGAAGGATATTTCCCCCCAAATTGATCAGTGCGCTGGAAGAACCCATTTCTCTGATGATGCGCTTCGCCTCATCGGCGGCATACCCCTTTGCGATGCCCCCGAGGTCCAGCTTCATGCCTTCACGGACAAGAAACACCCGGTCGGGTTGTTCCATCACCAGATTCCGGTAGTTCACCAGTTCAAGGAGGGCATCCAGCTCTTCATCATCGGGGATTTTGGGATTGTCGCTGCTGATGCCCCAGGCAGTGACCAGTGGTCCGATGGTGGGATCAAAGGCACCCTGGGATATTCTTGCAGATTCTTCTGCAAGGAGCAGCAGTTCAAAGGTCTCAGAAGACACCTGCACGCTTCTGACTCCCGCCTGCCGGTTGATTTGGTTGATTTCACTTTCATCAACATAGAGGCTCATGGCCGCTTCAATTTCGTCTATACGGCCGAAGGCCGCATCAAGTATCATTTCTGCATCACGCCGGCTTTTGTCATATATTGTGATCCTGTTCACGGTGTTCAGGGCCACATGGTTCTTTGCGGCTGGTTCAAAATCGGTCTGCTGTTCTGGTCTGCATCCTGATGCCGCTGCGGCAAAGATTATACATGCTGTAATAATTACAAGTTTTCTCATGGAATACAATATGATGAATTAGACACATCTTGACAATGGGTTGAAGTGTAAGTACGCTGAAACGGTGTGATGACTATATCAATGATATTTGGAGATTTATATGGATACATGTAAGATTGTGCTCCTGGGAGGCGGGTATGCCGGGGTCCATGCTGCAAAGAAGCTGCATAAGAAATTCCGGAAGATGCAGGATTCCGTGGAGATAACGCTGATTGACCGTGATCCCCACCATGTGCTGATGACGGAACTGCATGAGCTTGCCGGAGGAAGGGTCCCGGAAGAGTCAGTCAAGATTTCTTTTGACCGGATTTTTACCGGGAAGATGGTGAAATTTGTACAGGACGAGATAACCGGCATTGATTTCAAGAAGCGGGTCCTTAAGTCCTTTTCCAATAGCTACAAGTACGACTATCTGATGATTGCCGCCGGTGCCGAGGCATCTGACTTCGGTATTCCGGGCATCAAGGAGCATTCCCTTCCTCTGTGGGGACTTCAGGACGCCCTTGATATCCGTGAGCACGTTGAGCATGTTGTCAGAAATGCCACCTATGAAAAGGACCCGGAACGAAGGAAGCAGATGCTGACCTTTGTTGTCGCAGGGGGAGGATTTACCGGAATTGAAATGATGGGTGAACTGATCGAATGGATTCCCATTCTCTGTGAGGACCATCGTGTGGATGCCAGCGAAGTTACCCTGATGACCATTGAGGGCCTGGGAAAAATCCTCAATACCTGGCCTGAC
>PWNW01000192.1 GCA_003557605.1 Spirochaetaceae bacterium | reverse complement strand
GATCTGCTCGATTACCTCAAGCCCCTGCCGTACAGTATTTACCAGTGTTGTCTCATAGCGGTTCAATGGCTCCAGGGCAATCCTGACACCGTGCTCTTCTCCGCGGATGCAGCACAGCTTGAGGGCATCAAACATCTGCTGTGCAGCAGCATCCCGGTCCGCACCGGGGGCTACGATGCCTCGTATCAATCCTATGACCACCACAGCTCCAACCTTTTCGGCAAACTGTATATGTGAATACACCCGCTCCACGGCGGCTTTTCTGACTGCTTCATCCTCATCAGTCATGGACAGCCGGTCCTCGCTCCACGCCTGTCCAGTGGACACCGCAGGAATTTCCAGCCCGATGTGTTTCACCGTTTCAATCACATCAAACTGATCAACGATCAGGGGATTGCGCATAGCAAGCTCAATACCGTCGAATCCCAGGGTTTTTATCGTCTCGGCATTTTCATGGAAATGCTCTTTAAAGGGAACGGCATCAAATGATACCGGATGGGTTGAAAGACTGGCACTGAGCTTCATAACAGCACAACTCCTTAATCAGATAACGTTAACATTTATCATTAACATGTTAAGGATAACATATAATTTTCAGTTGTCAACTGCAGGAACTGCATAATTTTCACAAAAAAGCCCTCCGCTCCTGGAGGGCTGAAAAACAGTATGAACAGGCAGTCACTCTATGCCCAGGGATTTCAGATACTCGATCCCCTTCCTTGCGGCGGTCTCGCCGTCGGGATATGACCGATGCTCCCCGGAAAGAAATCCGGTATAGCCGGTATCCTTCAGGGCAGTAAGAATTGATGCAAAATCGAGATGACCGCTGCCGGGATAATTCCTGTTTGAGTCGGCATAGTGGAAATGGAATATCTTGTCGCCGGCTAAA
The DNA here is from genome assembly GCA_003557605.1 of Spirochaetaceae bacterium. Lineage (GTDB taxonomy): Bacteria > Spirochaetota > Spirochaetia > PWKH01 > PWKH01 > PWKH01. The sequence goes on along the minus strand of PWNW01000192.1, from coordinate 3,789 downwards.
CGGATACTCCCTTCAATCGAGGGCTCCTCAATATTCATGTGGAAGGTGTCCAGCAGCATCCCAAGATTGCTTGATCCCACCTGTTCAATGAATTCAAGGCCCTCTTCAGCCCCGTTTAGCAGGGAGGTTTCATACCGGTTGATCGGCTCAAAGGCAATTCTGACTCCATATTTTAGTGCTTCATCACAGCATCGCGAGAATGCATCATACATCCATTCATGCGCCTGGACGGGATCAGTCCCCGGAGTAAGAATTCCCCTGAGCAGACCGATGATCACCGCAGCACCGGTCTGACGAGCAAAGGGGAGATGCGATACCGCACGCTCTACTGCCTGTTTCCGTATCTCCCTGTCGGGATCGGTAAACGAAAGACCCTCCTCCCCCCAGGCCTGTCCGGTGCCGATGGCCGGGACAGAAAGTCCCTCTGCTTCCAGGCAGCCAAGCAGGGCATCAAGGTCAGTCTCCTTAGGATTTCGCACAGCAAGCTCAACTCCGTCAAACCCCATGTCTGAAATCAGGCGAAGGTTTTTTTCAAAGCTGCCGGTAAAGGGCACTGCCTCAAATTTTGCCGGGGAGGCCGACAGGCACATGGAGTACTTCATGAACTACCCCTTGTGAAAGGGTCCGGTATGCGGAAGCTCATAGACAGACTTCCAGCCTTCGCTCCACGGTTCCTTTAGGAAGGGCGCCAGTTCTTCCGGATCACGGAGGGACACCTTCTCAGGAAGGGTTCCCGGGGGGAATGCATCAAGGATATCATTCACCGTCAAGGTCAGGTACTTCAGGATTGCCGCTATCGGACGCTTTGCCTTCTCAGCGGTTGCCTTGCTTGGGGCTCCGACCACCCCTTCGGGTGTTGCAAAACGCTCAATAGCAATATGACCCTCCCCTTCAGACCAGCGGTGAGGCCTTCTGTAGGGATCAACAGAAAGGTCGAAATGACCTTCCGGAAGGAATGATTCGCCGAAGGCATCACGCACATACTCCATCTGGATCATATCCTTGAACATCAGCAGTCCTACTGCCGTTTCAGACTCGTCGGCATGAATGAAGTTGGTCTCAAGGCTGTCTTCTCTGTCGACGGGCATGAAGAATTCACGGACCGCTCGATGCCAGTCTATTACCTGAACCACCGCTGGAAGCTGGAAGCGCTTCATGAACTCCTGGATTGCATCCACCAGGGTCCACAGGTGCCCGTGGTTGTTCACAAGAATCATTTTCCGGTACCCGTCATTCCACAGACCAAGCATGGTGTAGATCAGCATCTCCCGGACAACTTCCGGAGGGATGATCACCGTTCCCGGCATTCCCATATGATGATAGGGGTGTCCTCCGTAGTTGATGGGCGTAAAGGCCAGATTCACTTCCCTGCCCTGCTTTGCAGTATACCTTCTCACACCTTCGCAGATCTGGGTAACCATAAAGGTGTCAAGCCCGGTATTTGCATGATCTCCATGGTTCTCGGAACAGCCGATGGGAATCAGCACCACATCATTTTTCTTCCGCTTCTCAACTGCATCCTTCCTGGGGGTGTTCTGAATATAGCATCCAGCCTTTCCAAGCTCAGATTCCGAGGGTATTTCATATTCCTCCAGAACCTTTTCAATTTCGCTCATCGGAGCATCAAAGAGTTCCTTCTTCATTCTCCCAACCGTATTATCTTCAAAGATAATCTCCGGATAGTCAGTCAGCAGCCATGTTTTATCCTTTGCCTTCATAATCATTCTCCTCTAGTTTTAGTATCTCATCATCTGATGATAACACCAAGATACTATCACATCGGTGCTCCTTGTCAAGAGAAAATTCTTTCACCATCCTATGATATGATCATTTCTTTATTGCATATGATCTGTCTTTGTAGTATATAATGGGACCATGAACGACATAATGCCGGTAAAACAGAAGACCGTTGTGTTCCAGATCATGGAACAGCTGAAGCAGATGATCTCCACGGGAAGACTGAAGCCCAATGAAAAAGTTCCCAATGAGTATGAACTGGCCCAGATGTTCGGGGTCGGAAGGTCCTCGATCCGGGAGGCTTTGAAGATATTCCAGTACCTCGGGGTGGTTGAACTTCGCAACCCCAAGGGAACGTTCATCTGTGAAAGCTCCAACATCTCATCTGAAGCGCTGCTGTGGTCGATGCTGCTGGGAAAAAAGGATTTCAAGGATTTAGTCGAACTGCGGCTCGTGCTTGAGCATCAGGGACTCTGGTATCTCAAGTGCTTTCATGACAAACCCGGACTCATAGAGGACACCGTTTCCCAGCTGGAAGCGGAGGTCAGGTTAATGGAACAGGCAATTGATGAGAACAACCTCCAAAAACGGCTCCAGGCGGACTACAACTTCCACAAGCATATCATAGAGGTGTGCAGCAACGAAATATTTAATAATCTCTATGCCACCATGGAATCATTCATCTATGCAGAAATTGATTCTGCCCAAAGTGATCTGGCCAACAAGCAGACCATCCTGGAAAACCACAGGGTCCTGATTCGTTCCATCCTTGAAGACAGCTACTACGATGCAACAGAGAAGTTCCGCCTCCACATCAAAAATATTGACGAGCTGGTCAGACAGGCTTGAGCGCCGTTCCCAGTTCGGCTATATGACGCCGAATATGCTTCTCCACACAGGCGTAATGGCTTTCCTCGAAGCTGTCCAGCAGTGAGAACAGCGCAGTCCTGACCTCCGGATCTTCAAGCATCCGGCCGTAGCAGATATGGAGCATCTGCCGTGACTCCCGCATCTCAAGCAGGTTCGGCAGGTCCTGGTCTGCAACCTCATGCTCCGGCGGTATCAGCGAGACATCAGCGGTAATATGGTACTGCTTCAGTCCCTCCTGAGCATAGGACCCTGCCTTGCGGAATATATTCCTGAAGAGCTTGGGATTCACCTGCGATACCGTCCTCAGGGCTTCAAGCCAGCTGGTGCCCGAGGTTTTCACGTGAACCTTCATGTCCGAATACCGCCCGATCACCGGATATACAGAAAACTTGTCGCTTCCGGAATGGATCGACAGCTTGTAACCGCCGAAGGCTTTTGCAATTTCACTGTGCTTCCGAAAATCCTCGGTAAATGCTCCCACATCTCCTATGTAGTCTATGCCCTTCTGGAACTCGCCGATAAACCGGGGCGCCAGGGAGTTTACTGTTACTTTCCTCCGTTGAAGTTCCGATGCAATGAACACATGATGGGCCGCCTCAGTGGGGACAGAGGTCTCATCAATGCTCACCTCCAGATCATAGGCATCACCCCGCTGGGAGCGGAGATACCGGTCCACCTCCTCGGTATACTCCAGTGCCCTCCAGTAGATCAGGGCGCAGCGTTTTGCCTCGGCATCAGATATGGTAACTGAGAAGCTTCCGGCATTGAAGGTTTTTCCTGCATAGCGGCTTTCTGCCAGTTCCCTGCACTCGCCGGGGAGATGGGAAAACTCACGGTTCACCTGTTCTTCTGACCACTGCTCTGCTGCCGGATTCATTACCTCAGTCAAATCAAGGGTGATCATCGGCATTTCCGCCTCAACAGCCATGCGGATATCATTCAGGTATTTAATATGGTCCCCGTCTGCTCCGTACCCTCCCCGGTACCCTTCCTGAAGCACCAGGAACGCTGCATCCTTCACCACATCCCGATAGGTGCGTCCGGTAAAATTCAGCTCCCGCACTGACTGCTGCGCCAGTACCGGATGTATCTCATAGGGCCTGCACCCCCTGATATGTCCAGGGGTTGCCCTGCCGAGGCGGTCCCCGCAGCCGAAGGTGGTCCGCTCATTTCTCAGCGAAG
>PWNW01000028.1 GCA_003557605.1 Spirochaetaceae bacterium | reverse complement strand
CAGCCCTCCTCCGGCAAGCAGCACCGCAGCGGTGACTCCTTCCAGAATTGCCCAGAACAGTCTCTGGAGCAGGGGAGGATCAGGGTTTCCCCCTGCTGTAATAATGTCGATCACCATGGATCCTGAATCAGAGGAGGTGACGAAGAAGGTGACTACCACCAGCACCGTCAGCATTGATGACACCGAAGAGAGGGGGAAATGCTCCAGGAGAACAAAGAGGGAGACCGGCAGGTTCTCCTGCACTGCCTGGGCAATACCCCCCGGTCCGAGAAGTTCAATATTCAAAGCGGTATTGCCGAATACGGTGATCCACGCAAAGGTAATCAGGGTGGGAATGAACAGCACGCCGAGAATGAATTCCCTGACGGTCCTCCCGTAGGATACCCGGGCAATGAACATGCCCACAAAGGGGGACCAGGCAATCCACCAGCCCCAGTAGAACACCGTCCAGCCGTGCTGCCAGGTGGTGTTTTCATAGGTTTCGTTCCATGTAGCCAGGCGCGGCAGGTTCTGAAGGTAGAACCCGATGTTTTCCCCGAAGGCGCTGAGGATAAAAAGCGTCGGCCCGAGGAGGAGCACAAAGAGCAGCAGCAGCAGGGCAAGGACCAGGTTGATTTCCGACAGCCGTCTGATCCCTGATTTCAGGCCGGCAGCTACTGACCACGTGGCAAGGAGGGTGATGGCCGCAATCAGCACCACCTGGACAGCGGGGGTTTCCCTAATGCCGAAGAGATGGTTCAGTCCTGCATTTACCTGCTGCACCCCCAGTCCGAGGGACGTAGCCACTCCGAAGAGGGTAGCCACTGTAGCTAGTATGTCGATGATGTTTCCTATGGGACCGTAGATCTTCTCCCCGAGCACCGGGTAGAAAACCGAACGGATGGAAAGGGGCAGTCCCTTGTTGAAGCTGAAAAAGGCAAGGGAGAGACCCACCAGGGTATAGACACCCCAGGGGTGAAGGCCCCAGTGCAGAAAGGTGAAGTCCATAGCGGTACGGGCTGCCTCCGGTGTTCCGGGCTGTGCAACCGGGGATGCGGAGAAATGGAACATCGGTTCACCTACCCCGTAGAAGAGCAGGCCGATGCCCATGCCCGCACTGAAGAGCATGGCAAACCATGCGGTTCGGGAAAATTCAGGTTTGGCGTCATCTCCCCCGAGGCGAACATCCCCGTGACGGCCGAAGAGCAGCACAAATACAAACACCAGAATGAAGTTCATAGTGAGGATGAAAAACCATCCTGCACTGCTGGCTATAGCTGTCTGGATATGTGTGAAAAGCGCATCGATTCGGGAATGAAACAGCAGGGTCAGAGCAATTGAGGAGATAATGAGCGCCGCTGAAATGATGAATACATAGGGATGAATATCAATTGAGTACCATCGCTGTTCCTTTTCTTCTGCCATAGGCGATCCTCCTGTATATCAAGGATAGCGGTAACTTCGCAGTTTCTCAAGCTTTGTTCAGAAATTTTTTGTAAGCCATTGCTGACAAATTCGTTTCAGTTCAGGATGGAGGGGCTTGTTCATATCGGCCTGGTAATCCTTCATCACAGACAGTACAGATGCCCGAGTGCTGTTTTCCTTCAGCAGGTGATTCATACCTTCAATCACGAAGGCCTCTGCAGGGCCCTTTACGTATTTGCCCAGATCAAGGGCCTTTTCCGGAGTCGCCTGGATATCCGTTGAACCGTTAACAGCAAGAGCGGGACAGACTGCCTGCTCCAGGTCCGCAAACACGTTGTACAGAAGATGCTCCCGATACCACTTGGCATTGATCTTCTGAAACAGATATGATATTACCGGTTTTTCGGTCCCAAGAATTTTTGCATTAAACTTCTCTGCCTGCTTCTCCACTTTGCTGTAAGCCTTGGTGAGGCGGATTACCGCTCCTTTCAGGCCCTTCAAATTCAGCATCTCCTGCTGTGCAATGCTGCGCTGGTACTGCAGGGCGTCTGCTAATGACTGCGCCCCTCCAGAAAGAAAGATGAGGCCGTCAACAGGGCGCCTCGCATTTGCAGCGGCAATCAGTATGCATCCTTCACTGTGGCCCAGAAGAATAATCTTATTCACCTTGGGATGATCATCCAGCCAGGCTGCCAGTGATATGATATCCTCCACCAGATCGTACATTCCAGTGGTGTTGAAATCTCCTCCGCTTTTCCCTGTCCCCCTTTTGTCTGCCCGGAGGGATGCGTATCCCATTTCACCCAGGACATGGGCTGTATCACGGTACATGTTGGGTGTGAATTTTGCCTTTTCTATATTTCCGTCCCGGTCGCCTTTCCCTGACCCGGCAGCAATCACCACTGCTGCAAAGGGCCCTTCACCCTCAGGCATGACAAGGGTCCCGGACAGGGGGTATTGGCCCTGCACGGTCACTTCTTCTTCATAATATTTCATACCGTCATTTCTCCTTCTTATGATTAGCGGGAACCGCAATACTTGCAATGGTCCTCAGCCTCCGGTCCTCCCGAGGCTCATTGTCAGCTGCTGCAGTCAGCTTGCTGCGTATGACTGTCATGAGTTCCAGAAATTCCTCATCACTGAGATATGCGCTGCACTGCCTGAAGCTTACTCCGTCCCGCTTCAAATTGATGGTCTCGCCCTGCAGATATTCCTCATATGCCCCCAGCAGGTTCATGACGAAACTGAAAAAATAGTCGAAGTGGTCATCTCTGGAAGCTTCCTCAGCTTCCTGCTCTGTGGACCGCTCCCATCCATGGGACAGGGAAAACACCTTCTCCACGGTGCCCCGCACCCTGTTTTCGCTGACCACCATAAGGATATCTGCCTTCAAGAGTGCATTGATGTGGCGGTAGAGACTTGCCTGGGGAATGTCCTTCAGCGTTTCTGCAAGATTCCCCGCTGTCATATCCTTTCCAGGTAATAATGTCTGAATGATTCGCATCCGGATAGGATGGATCATTGCCTTAATTTTCGATTTCATGGTTCACCTCGATCTATATTGTGTTTAATATTATCAATATTAATAATGATAATAATAACATAATTAATATTTGTCAATGGTGTTTGCTGCCATGCTTCCCATCATGGCAGGATCCTTCAAGATGTGGTGTGAAAATTGACATTGCAGGGAAAACCTGTCACTATAGATTATGCTTACGCTTGAAGAATTTCGTACATATTCAGGCAGCGGTACCTACCCGCTGTTTGTCGACTGCAGAACCATGGGATACCGGGATGCCCTTTCCCTGCAGGAGGAGATCCTTGCCGGGGTGATGGACATGAAGCTTCCTGGGGTGTTTCTTTTCGTGGAGCATCCCCCGGTCATAACCCTCGGCATCAGAAAGGGCAGCAACCGGCTGCTCAGCACAGAAGAAGCCCTGAACGCTTCAGGGATAGAGGTGGTGCCCATCCGCAGGGGCGGGGGCAGCACAGCACATAATCCTGGACAGCTTGTCATATACCCGGTAATTCACCTTGCACGGACCGGATTCCGGGTTGCCCCCTATGTCAGATTCCTTGAGGAGACGGCAATCGAGCTTCTCGGAACCCTCAATGTATGCGGGGAGAGGAGAAACCGGTTTCCTGGAGTATGGGTGGAGGACAGGAAAATTGCCTCTGTGGGGGTGCAGCTGAGTCATGGGGTCACCATGCACGGCATTGCCGTCAACCTCTATAATGATCTCTCCATTTTTGACCATATTATTGCCTGCGGCATAGAGGGAGTGGAGATGACCAGCGCAGAAAAGGAGGGAGGAGTGAGATCCGGTATGGATGAGCTGAAACAGCGTTCAGCGGAGATTACTGCATCACGGCTTCCTGAAAAGATCAGGGGAGGAGCATCATGAAACGTGCCCCCCTGCCTCCCTGGATTAAGAAGCGCCTCGGTTCGGGAAGAGGGTATGTCAAGACGGAGCAGTACCTCAATACCCTGGGGGTAGAGACGATCTGCACCCAGGCGAAATGCCCGAACCAGGGGGAATGCTGGGCCCGGGGTACTGCTACGGTCCTGATATTGGGAAATATCTGCACCCGTAACTGCGGATTCTGTTCCGTATCCCACGGGAAGCCCCTTCCCCCTGATCCGGATGAGCCCAGGAGGATAGCGGAACTGACGGGAAAGCTGAAGATAACCTACCTGGTGATCACCAGTGTTGACCGTGATGACCTGGAGGACGGCGGGGCTTCACAGTTCCGTGATGTGGTTAACTTCACCAGGAAGGAGCATCCGGAAACTGAGTTTGAACTGCTGGTTCCTGATTTCCGGGGGGTGCAGTCCCGGGCACTGGAGATCCTCTTCGAGGCTCTTCCCTTTGTATTCGGACATAACGTGGAAACCGTTCCGGCCCTCTACTATGAGGCCCGGCCCGGCGGTGAGTACCGCAGGTCACTGGACCTGCTGGCTCAGGCGAAGAAGATGCGCCCTGAGCTGCAGACAAAAAGCTCCCTCATGCTTGGACTTGGGGAGACTGAAGCGCAGGTGACAGAAGTGCTCAGGGACCTCAGATCAGCCGGAGTGGACAGGCTCTGTCTCGGGCAGTACCTGAAGCCTTCTGCGCATTCCCTGGATGTCAGGGAGTTTATCACCCCTGAGGAGTTTGCCAGGTGGAAGGAGCGGGCATTGGAACTGGGTTTTTCCTGGGTTATATCTGAACCCTTTGCCAGAAGCAGCTATCATGCTGACGAATAGCCGGGTTTCCTTGCTATTGGAAGAT
>PWNW01000182.1 GCA_003557605.1 Spirochaetaceae bacterium | reverse complement strand
CAAGGGCTGCAGCTTCAGTTCGATCAACCCATATCTCCCAACTGCAGTAGTTCCGGGCATCTTCAGGGGTATCAACACCCTTCAGCTTGATGAGGGCCCCGTCTCTCCAGGGTCTGACTTCCTCAAGGGCAAAGGTTTTCTCCCGGTTCTGATGCACTAGGGTAATCTCCCGCAGCGCAGTCAGATGCTGATGCTCCCCGGAAAATGTTTTCACCTTCAGAAAGCCCCGGATACCGTGGGACGTTCTGATAATGCCCGTAGCAATTCTGCCCATCAGTCCAATATTTCCAATACCACCCGTTTTCCGGACTTTGTTGCCGATGCACTGAGAATGGTCCGGACAGCCTTGGCTATTCTGCCCTGCTTTCCGATAACCTTTCCGATGTCGCTCGGTGCAACCTTCAGTTCCAGAATGGTGGATTTCTCTCCTTCTATCATCGTAACCGTCACTTCAGACGGTTCATCCACAAGAGATTTTGCAATATATTCAACGAGATCTTTTTCCATGTCAGATTCCTTCCTGGAAAGCTCCAGTATCAGAGAGTCTCGCGGTTGAAATAGATGTTGTTTTTGTTCAACAGACGCTTCACCGTAGGTGTAGGCTGCACGCCCTTCTGAATCCATCCCTGGATTTTCTGCTCATCAACCCGTACCTGCTCACCCTTCTGCTCAATTGGATGATACAGTCCCACTTCATCAAGGGTCTTGCCGTCCCGGGGAGCGCGTGAATCCATCACAACAATCCGAAAATAGGGCCGTTTTTTTGTTCCAAATCTCTTCAGTCGAATCTTAATACTCACATGTGCCTCCTGCGCATTCGTACTACATGCCCAACTGCTTGAGCATTTCAGCTTGATATTTCTTATTTTTCGCAACTTTCTTCATCATAAGCCGCATTTTATCAAATTTCTTTACCAGTCGGTTTACATCATAGACCGTCGTACCGCTTCCCCTGGCCACCCGTTTTCTCCGAGACGGACCGAGGATGCGGTGATTCTCCCGTTCAGCATAGGTCATGGACTGGATGATCGCCTGCTCACGCTTGATCTCCTCAGTATCGATATCATCTTCCTGGATATTTCCCTTTGCCCCAGGGATCATTTCAATGATGGAACTCAATGGTCCCATAGTATTCATTTTCTGTAATTGTTCAAGATAGTCCTGCAGGGAAAATGTTGCAGAGGCCATCTTTTTGTGCATCCGAACCGCATCCTGCTCGTCATAGGTCTCCTGGGCTTTCTCCACTAGGGACACCACATCACCCATGCCGAGGATCCGTGATGCAATCCGTTCCGGATAGAAGGGATCAAGGTCATCAACCTTCTCCCCCACTCCGATGAACTTGATCGGCCTGCCGGTCACTGAACGCAAGGACAAAGCGGCACCGCCGCGGGTGTCGGAATCGAACTTCGTCAGAATGACCCCGGTAATCCCCACCTGCTCATGAAACTCCTTGGCAATGTTCACAGCATGCTGGCCGGTCATGGAATCAGCAACGTAGAGGGTTTCATCCGGGTCACTGGCACTGCAGATATCACGGATCTGCTTCATCATGATTTCGTCAAGATGAAGACGGCCGGTGGTGTCCACAATTGCCGTATCGTAGAGGTCCTTTCGTGCCTTCTGAAGCCCCCGCCGCACCACCTGGACAGGGTCCTTCACTTCCTGGGGATCCTCGTGGTACACGGCAACACCGATCTGCTCCCCAAGCACCGCGAGCTGCTGCACTGCTGCGGGCCTGACAAGGTCCGCTGCAATCAGGATTGGTTTTCTTCCTTCCTTCACCAGCCGTTTAGCCAGTTTTGCAGCCGTGGTGGTCTTTCCAGATCCCTGAAGGCCCATCATCAGGATCACCGAAGTGGTGTCAGGCCCCTTGAGCTCCAGATCCTGACGGGTATCCCCAAGCAGTTCCACCAGCCGGTCATAGACCACCTTAATGAACTGCTGTCCCGGGTTCACGGACTTGAGGACCTTCTCGCCCCTGGCATCCTCTATGGTCCTGTTGATGAACCGTCTGACAACCCGAAGATTTACGTCAGCCTCAAGCAGGGCAAGTTTGATTTCCTCTACCGCATCCTGAATATTTTTTTCTGATATCGTATGTTTGCCCGATATCTGCCGAACGACATCGTGCAGTTTCCCGCTTATTCTCTCAAGCATAGTCCCTACTTTTACCTGTTGTACCAATAGAATGTATAACGTAAATGTAACGGATGGTCAACCAGGAAGCTTATTTCAGCGCAGCAGTCGGCTGTGCTGTGGGTATATTGCTCAGGCGGTACGAAATAACCTTAGATACACCCGGCTCCTCCATGGTGACCCCAAGCATTGCTGATGCACCGAGGACAGTCTTCTTGTTATGGGTAATGATGATAAACTGAGAGTCCCTGCTGAACTCATCGAGGACGCCGAGAAATCGGCCGACATTGGCATCATCAAGGGCGGCATCAATCTCATCCAGGATGCAGAATGGAGAGGGCTTGACCATATAGGTGGCAAACAGCATAGCAACGGCAGTCAGGGACCGCTCACCTCCTGAAAGCAGGGTGATGCGCTCCAGCTTCTTTCCCGGCGGCTGTGCAAGAATTTCGATGCCTGAAGTCAGTACATTCTTCGGGTCAACCAGCCGGAGTTCGCCGCGACCTCCTCCGAAGAGCCGACGGAACATGGTATGGAAGTTCGTCTTGATCTGGTTGTAGGATGCGGTAAACAGCTCTTCAGATTTCTGCTTGATCTCAGCAGTGATCTGTTCAAGGTTGTGCTTCGCAGTCTGCAGGTCCCGGATCTGCTTGTTCAGGAAATCGTAACGATCCTTCACCTCTGAGAACTCTTCTGCAGCCATATGGTTGATCTGCCCAAGCTGCCTCATCTCAGCTCGTAAATTTCTCAGGACTTCCCTGGCCTTCATACGCTCCATGTGTTCACTGAATACCCGGGATTCATACTCATGCAGGCTTTTTGCATGGATTTCCTCAAACTGCTCATAGACGTTCCTGATTTCCTCCTCAAGGGATTCAACCTCAGCTTCTGAACGTTCCACCCGCTGCACCAGCAGATCTCGTTCTTCCAGGTACCGGTCAAGGGTTCCCTTCTTGAGCTCCATGGAGGAATTTCTGTCCTTCACATTGTGATCAAGGTCTTCCAAGTCCTTTTTCAGCTGCTGCTCTTCCTGCACATGCTCCTCACGCAGCTGCTCAAGCTCATCAATCCTGTCCTGGGTCTCCTGAGCCCTGGACCTGGCAATTTCAGCATCACGCATGGTCTCTTCATACATAACCTCCTGCTCGGAGATTCTGCGATGCAGCTCCTGCACAGCCGACTCCAGCTGCATACGGCTGCTGTTCATATCTGCGAGGGAAATCCTCAGCTGCTCAAGTGTGCTCAGATATTCCCTGAGTTTTACCCGGAGGTGGGTGTTTTCCGTACGGAGCTCCTGGATCAGTTCTCTCTTTTCGGTAATCACCCTGGCATTGGTTCCAAGCTTCCGGTCAATGTCCCGTTTTCTGGTAATGATTCCCTCGGGGGCCAAAAAGTCGTCAATAAATGCCGGAACTGCTTCGGTGTACTCCCGAAACAGGTCCTGGAGAGACACCAGAGACCCCGATATCTCCTGGATCATTTTTCTAATGTCCCCGGCCAGCTCAGAAGACAAGGACGACGAACTGCGCTCCAGCTCCTTTAAATAGGATGTCTTACCGTCAACCCGGACCTTTACGCTGTGAAACATCTGGTTAAGCTTCTTTTCCAGCTCACTGCGGAATGCCGCCGAATAGCCCGACTCCTTCAGTTCCGCATCAAGCTGCCGAACAATTTCTTCGGTCAGTTCATGAAGCAGCGTATGAAGCTCCCTCTGCTGTTTGTCCAGTTCAGTAATGGTCTTTTCAGAATCTGTTATGGTAAGTTCATTTCTCTCAATGCGCTGTTCTGTGATGCTGATGCTGTTCTGGAACTCATCAATTTCCTGCTCTGTTGAGACTATGCTCTCCTTGATCTCCCGCAGCTGCTCCCTGCTGCGCTCAACATCCCCGGCATCACGCTCAATTCGTTCCTGGATACCCTGACCGCGGCTTTGCGCTTCCTGCTCATGGGCTGTAAAATCCTTCATCCGGTCATACAGCAGGGTTATCTGGTTCGCCTTGCTCTGCTTTGCCTCATCGAGCCTTTGGAGCCGAACCTGAATCTCTACCCTCCTGCGTGAAAGGGAGTTCACCAGATCCATGCTTTCCTCAAGCTCCTGCTGCAGCTCTGAAATCTTCTCCTTCAGCTGTTTCTGCCGCTGCCTGCCCTCCTGGAAGCTCTTCTGCCGGTCCTCACGGCGGTTGAGAAGCTCCTTGAGCCTGGAAAGCTGAATCTCCACTTCCATATCAAAAATCTTCTTCTGCAGCTCCTGGTACCGCAGGGCCCGTTCCGCCTGGACTTTCAAGGTATTGTAGTTTTTCCTCACTTCCTTGAGGATGCCGTTTACCTGCTTCAGATTATCTTCGGTGGAGGCAAGCTTCCGCTCAGCTTCCGCGCTTTTCAGCTTATACCGGGTGATGCCTGCCGCTTCCTCAAAGATGTAGCGGCGGTCCTCAGGACGGTTGGATAGGATCTGGTCGATTTTTCCCTGCTCAAGAATTGAATAGGATGATTTCCCGATGCCGGTGTCGAAAAACAGTTCTCTGATGTCCTTGAGCTTCACCGGAGTATTGTTGATGAAGTATTCGCTGT
>PWNW01000084.1 GCA_003557605.1 Spirochaetaceae bacterium | reverse complement strand
TTAATAATTGAACGGATCTCCTCCCATACAAGTTCAGCATCGTATGAACGTGCAAGCGCATGGTTGGAAAATATTCTGCGGAATTCCTGGAATCCAACTTCCCGTTTCGGATCATAGGGAACACGGGAAGATTTCAGGATTTCCAGAATGAAGTCTTTCAGGACAAAGAACTGCACGTTCTTCTGAACATCACGACGGCCTGCGGCTGCAGCAAGCCCTTCAAACAGACGGCTGGACATATCTCTCAGCTGCCTGCTGCAGGTAAGAAACAGTACCGTACCTCTCTTCATCGCATGCTTGAACAAAAGGTAGACGGAAATGGTGGTCTTGCCGCTTCCTGCTGTACCGGACAGCAGCAGGGGGAGGGGTGAGTCAAGAATGCCCTGCTGCTCCCGGGTCAGATGCAGGTACAGTTCAAAGGGGCCTGCATGGGCCTGCTCAAGCATGCGCTTCCAGGTATCTTCATCAACGGCGGTGAGCCATTTCTGGGGTCCGCAGTCCTCAAGCACCTCATCCTCAATGGATTCCTGGGTGAAGTACTGCCCGTCAAGATCATCAATGAAGAGATCCTGAAGCGGCTTGTCAGAAATCGGCTCAAAGTGGAGAAACGGTGCGTTTGCGGGATACACCTTTCTGGAAGTGCTGCTGATGCTGTCATGCCGGACAGCGGCCCAGATGTATATGAAGATCCTGTCCTGGTCTCTTCCGAGGGTGAATATCAGGCGGTCGCCTTTGCTGATTCTTGCCTCAAACACCACTTTGCCGGAAGGGCCCTTGAGTTTCTTCACCTGCACACCGGAATCCCATATTCCCTGCTCGAGAAACTCCAGTTTTTCCCTGAGGCGCTCTTTCTGTTTCTTCGGCATCTGCAGGAACTCCTGCTTCAGTTCATCATGAAGAAGAATGGTATAGCCCGAATGATCTGACATGAGTATGATATTACTGAAAAGGCAGCGCCTCTGTACAGCGGACAAAGAGAGGAATCACTATTTTTGGACCCTTGCAATGATCGGCGGCAGCAGATATGAGACCACGAGGAATGAGGCGGTGATCCACCACATAGGGGAGGTGAACAACTCATCTGGAAGCAGGAAGGTGTACCCGAAAAAGACAAGCAGCAGCACCCAGCGCAGCAGACGGAGTGACACCGAATCAGCTGACTGCTTCTCTGATCTGATGCGTACATCGGTCTCTGCTATCACAAAGGGGAGCATCTTTTTGGGGTATTTCTTCAGCATGATGAGAAAAATTCCTGAGATAAGGGCTAAGGCCAGGGGAATGCATGCCAGGGCAATGAGTCCCCATAGGTCAGCAACCATGCCTGCGGCAAACAGGACCGCAGAAACTGCGGCATTCCCCGCCAGTGATATCTTCCTCTGTTTTTTATAGAGTGAGTAGTTCATGTATGCATCCTTCACAGCATCCGGATGGATGTATCGTATCACAGATCGGTGATGCCGATAAAGGTGATTCTCCGCAACTCTGGAACAATATCATAATTCAGGGTAGAGTGGTGAAGCAGGAGTCAACTATGAAATTTATCTGTATCGGAAAAAACTATCTTGCCCATGCCCAGGAGATGGGAAGTGAAGCCCCGAAGGAACCGATGTTCTTTTTTAAGAGTGAGAATGCCGTACCGAAGCAGGAGGGAGTATTCCCCTATCCCAGCTTTTCCTCCGATGTCCACTTTGAGACCGAAGTTTCACTGCTTATTGATACGCCGGTGCGGAACGCAACAGAGCAGGAGGCTGCTTCCTGTTTTTCCCAGGTAACCCTGGGAATCGACTTTACCGCACGGGATCTTCAGAGAAAGCAGAAGCAGCTTGGATTTCCCTGGGAGATTGCCAAGGCCTTCGAGGAGTCCGCACCGATAGGACGCTGGATCCCCCTGACAAAGGATGTGCAGGACCTGAATTTTGAGCTGAAGGTCAACGGTGAGACCAGACAGACCGGTTCAACCTCCCGTATGCTGTTCCCTGTTGTGCGGCTTATTACCTATATCTCCAGGTTTGTCACCCTTGACCCGGGAGACATTCTGATGACCGGTACTCCAGAAGGAGTCGGGCCCGTAACCACCGGAGATCATCTGGAGGGGTTTTTGGAAGGAGAGAAACTGCTGGACCTTCGTGTTGCCTCTCAGTAACCCTGAAAAGGAAATAGGGGGTGTCACTGATCCGGAGTGAAGCGGACCTCCCGTATGCTGCGCTCTTTTCCCGTAGGTTCTGCAATCAGGCGGTACAGTTCAGGCCTTCGTGCGGTAATCCACCTTCTTCCGGTTGAAGATGCAATGATGCTGAGGTCCAGGTCGGCGGTGACCATGTCGTTCCCCGCTTTCCAGGTCTCGGTGATAATTTCCCCGTAGGGATCGATGATCATGGCATTTCCTGTTCTCACCTCATCATCATCTTGTCCGATCCCGTTGCTGAATACCAGAAACAGACCGTTGTCATGGGCCCGGGCGGGCAGCCACCGCATCAGCCAGCCGCGTCCCTTGAGTCCCAGAATTTCTGACTGCAGGGCATCGGGGTCTGCATCCCGGTTTTCCCAGAGGCGGGTATCGATGGTCTGCATGCCCCGCGGGCTGACTGACATGCACCCCCCTGTCTGGTGGGGAGCAAGCAGCACTTCAGCACCCATCAGTGCGGTGATGCGGACATGTTCTATGATGTTGTTGTCGTAGCAGGTGAGTATGCCGATTTTCACACCCCGGGGATCTTCAAAGACCGTAAAGTTATCACCCGACGACATGTACTTTGATATAAAGCAGTTAATCTTCCGATG
Source organism: Spirochaetaceae bacterium (assembly GCA_003557605.1). Lineage (GTDB taxonomy): Bacteria > Spirochaetota > Spirochaetia > PWKH01 > PWKH01 > PWKH01. The sequence continues at coordinate 1,937 of PWNW01000084.1, read as the reverse complement.
GCATGCATAGCTCCCGTCCTCCATGGCCGCTATATAGGAATTGTAGAGCTTTCCGTCTTCTCCCAGTTCGATGATACCGGCGGCAACGGTCATACGGTACTTTGAAGCCAGCGCAAGCAGTGTCTGTGCCGAGGGTCCGGAGGGCACTGGTTCCGCCAGGTCCAGAACCTCCTGACGGGAGAGATTCCGTACATGCCAGTACCCGGTGATGCACATCTCGGGAAATGCAATGCACTGGGTCCCAAGCTCAGAGGCTTTTCGCACGTACTCCCCAATGATCCCAAGGTTAACTGATTTGCTGCCGGGAGCATGCTGGAACTGCACCGATGATACGCGAATTGTCTGTTTCATATGCTATTCTACGGTGAACCGGGCAGCAGTGCAAGGCTGATGTCTCATCAGCCTTGACAGGGCATTTGAAAACTTCCTATGATCATTCCATTAAGGAGCGTTACTATGCCGACAATTTTCTTTCATTGTCCGAAACTTACCGAAGAGCAGAAACAACAAGCCATTGAGCGTCTCACAGATGCAGGCAGCGAAGTAACGGGAATCGACCGGGAGAGCTTCGTCGTCTACCTGGAGGAGAAAGACCCCTCCAATGTAGGTGTAGGCGGAGAGGTCCTCAAAGAGCGTCTTTCCCGAAGGAACTAGCTGCAGATGTTAAAACAGTCCAAAGCCTTGCTGTTTTCTCTAATTCTCCTGCTTTCCGGCTGTCTGCTGTTCATCTCCCCTCCTGAAATCAAGGAGATCGAAGATGTTTCAGCAGCAGGAAAAAGCATAACTGTCAGCATTGAAGCCTCTGACCCCGGAGGAAGGGATATTACCCTCACATACCGCATTGACGGGGGAGGGTGGGCCGAGATCCAGGGAATCACCCTTGAGCTTACCTTTGATGATCCCGGATCCTACCTCGTTACCGTCTCTGCCTCCAACGGCCTGCGTCAGAGCGACACAGCATTCACGGTGAAGGTGGCGTGACAGTGAAGAAGGTTAATGAATCACCAGTATGTTCAATCAGAACAGCAGGCTGTAAAGCATCATCTCGGTCTGGAACTTAAAGAATGACGATTTGCTGAAATATTTTTCCCGGAGGTACACATACCCCATTTCCCAAAGGGATATTACACTTCGGGATTTCGGGAGCGCACATTCACCTCCGCCAAGTCATGAATCAGCAATTGAAACTGGTGATAGCTGAACTTGCGCTGCAGCCTCTTTTGGCTCATGCATGGTTTTAAAAACCCTGCACATATACTTTAGAATATACTTGGCTTTGCCGATGTGTTACAGTTCCCTTTTAGTCAGGAGGGATCATATGCCGAAAATTTCACTGTATATTGATGAGCCGACCTTAAAAAAGATTAAAAACGCAGCATCAAGACAGCATGTATCTATTTCAAAATGGGTTGCAGAACAGATACGTGCACGAGTTGAACCTGTATATCCTGCAGATTTTGAGACTCTCTTTGGTTCTGTTTCAGATGAGTCTTTTACGCGTCCTGAAGATATTTCCTTCAAAATGGATAGTAAGAGGGACAGCATATAATGTATTTTCTGGATACAAATACTTGTATAAATTTTCTCAATGGAAAATATGAATCAAAAAAAATATAAAATTATCGACTCCTCCAAATGAAATACAAATTCCTGCTGTTGTAAAAGCAGAACTGATATTAGGAGCATACAAAAGCAGCAGGCGGAAGGAAAACATAGAGAAAGTTGAAAAGTTTCTTCAACCTTTTGCCGTAATTCCGTTCATAGACTCAATTACATATACTTATGCAGAAATAAGAAATGAAATTGAGAAAAAGGGCCAAGTAATTGGTCCAAATGATATTTTGATTGCTTCAATGGTAAAATTCCATGAAGGAATATTAGTTACGAACAACAGTAAGGAATTTGAAAGAGTAAAGGGATTAAAAATTGTGAATTGG
>PWNW01000238.1 GCA_003557605.1 Spirochaetaceae bacterium | reverse complement strand
GGGGGGGGGAATCCCCGCCGTGCCGGATGTTACGGGTTCACCACGTTCACTGGAGAACCGTTGATGAAAGCCCTCAGGTTCTCCACCGCTATGTCCATCAGCCGCTGCCTCGCTTCCCGGGGAGCCCAGGAGATATGGGGGGTGATGATGCAGTTCTCCAGTCCCAGAAGGGGGTTGTCAGGTTTGATCGGCTCTGCCGATACCACATCAAGCCCCGCTGCCTGCACCTTGCCTGATACCAGCGCATCCCTCAGGTCCTCCTCAACGATCAGCGGTCCCCGGGAGTTGTTCAGGATAATCACCCCGTCCTTCATCTTGGCAATACTCTCTTTGTTAATAATCCCCTCCGTATCGGGAAGCAGGGGAGCGTGGAGGGAAATCACGTCCGAGGCGGAGAGCACTTCATCAAGCTCAGCATATCGGCACTGTCCATGCTCCAGCTCAGGATTGCGGAAGGAGTCATAGGCGAGGACGTTCATGCCCAGGGCGAGGGCGATCTTGGCAGTCTGCTGCCCGATCCTGCCGAATCCGATGATCCCCATGGTCTTGCCGTCCAGTTCAATCAGGGGATAGTCCCAGTAGCAGAAGTCAAGGCTCGCTGACCATCTTCCTTCCTGCACCGTCTGGTTGTGGTGGCCGATGCGGTGACATATTTCAAGCAGCAGACCGATGGCGAACTGTGCAACCGATGCGGTCCCGTAGGTTGGAATATTGCAGACGGGAATTCCCCGGTTCCGTGCCGCGTCAATGTCGACAACGTTGTATCCGGTGGCAAGCACACCGATGTATTTCAGTGTTTCACAGGATTCAATGAGCTGTGCGGTGACAGGCACCTTGTTGGTGATCACTGCATCAGCGCCCTTGACCCGTTCCAGCGCCTGGGATTCAGTGCTTCTGTCATGCACCGTCACATGTCCAAGGCTTTCAAATCCTTCCCAGGACAGATCCCCGGGGTTCTCAGTATATCCGTCTAAGATTACGATATTCATCTATTCCTCCTGCGTACAGCCCGTGGTGGGCATGTATGAAAAACATATCATAGGAGTCGGTATTCTCCAAGAAGCAGGAAATAATTGACCGTTTAGGAGAGTCTTCTCAAAGTGTGTGATCTTTCGCAAATACTGCATATAAACCTATCTCTTCTGCAAAATATGAGATAAGTATGGTAAATATATTGTGAATATAGTAAAGGAATATTCAGAAAATAGAAAGTTCAAAAATAAACAGTAAAAAATTCTGTATGTATCGGCTAGCCTCTTTACTTTTGGTGAAATTTCCGATAAAAAATACGAACATATTTTCTGGAGGTATGCATGCAGAAGAAATCCGGCGCACAGGTGATTGTGGATATGATCCACAGCCACGGAGTTGAGTATATTTTCGGGTATCCCGGGGGGGCGGCCATTCCGATCTTTGACGCTATCCTGGATTCCCCGGTGAAATTCATCCTGGCACGTCATGAGCAGGGTGCGGTCCATATGGCCGACGGGTATGCCAGGGCCACAGGAAAGCCTGCGGTCATCCTGGTTACATCGGGCCCCGGTGCTACTAACACCATTACCGGGATCATGACCGCCCATATGGATTCAGTCCCGATGATCGTAATATGCGGTCAGCAGACATCATGGAACCTCGGCCTTGATGCATTCCAGGAGGCTGATGTATCGGGAATATCATTTGCGGTGGTGAAGCACTCCTATCTGGTCAAGGACGCCCGGGACCTGCCGCGGGTCATGAAGGAGTCCTTCCATATCTGCAGCACCGGACGTCCCGGGCCTGTGCTCATAGATGTTCCCAAGGATGCGGCAAGTGCGGAGATTGAGACCGACTACCGGGAGATGATGGACCTTCCTGGGTACGGGATCCCCGCAGAAGCGCCCCGGGAGGAGATTGAGCGTGCGGCGATGCTGCTCTCCCGTTCCCGCCGGCCCCTGCTGCTTGCCGGGCACGGAGCGGTGATTTCAGATGCGGGGCCCCACATTCTGGCACTGGCCGAGAAGATGCAGATACCAGTGGTGAACACCCTCCTTGGAAAGGGGGCATTCCCCGAATCTCATCGGCTGTCTTTAGGCATGCTGGGAATGCACGGGACTGCCTATGCGAACCGCGCGGTGGAGCACTGCGACCTGATACTCTCAATCGGTGCCAGATGGGACGACCGGATTGTCGGGAATCCCTCCAACTTCTGCCCCGATGCGGTGAAGATCCATATCGATGTTGACGAGGCGGAGTTTGACAAGGTTATGGATATGGATGTCGCCATTCTCGGCGATGCTGCAGATGTGGTGGAGCAGATCTTTGATGCCGCAGTTCCCTCGGACACCGATGCGTGGCTTGCCCGGATTGCCGCCTGGAAGAAGGCGCATCCCCTGACATTCCGGAAAAGCGGCAAGCTCAAGGCTGAGCATGTAATTGACGAACTGTACCGCCAGACCAGGGGTGAGGCCTATGTCACCACCGATGTGGGGCAGCACCAGATGTGGGCGGCCCAGTACTACCGGACTGACCATCGGTTCCGCTGGATATCAAGCGGGGGGGCGGGGACCATGGGGTTCGGACTTCCCGCAGCCGTCGGGGCCCAGCTTGCCCACCCGGAAGCAGTGGTGGCGGCCATAGTCGGCGACGGGGGATTCCAGATGACCATGGCGGAGCTTGCCACTGCGGCGATCAACAACCTGCCGATCAAGATCGTGATCATAAACAATTCCTATCTGGGGATGGTGCGTCAGTGGCAGGAGCTGTTCTTCGACAACCGGCTCTCCGGGGTCGACCTGGTGGGAAACCCCAACTTTGTCAAGCTTGCTGAAAGCTACGGAATCAAGGGATTCCGCCTGAAGCGCAGTGCCGACGTGAAGCGGGTCATTTCCGCCGCACTGGCCTACCGAGACGGACCTTGTCTCATCGACGTTGAAGTGACGAAGGAAGACAATGTATACCCGATGATACCAGCAGGCGCAGGGTATTCGGAGATGCTTACCGAGGCACCGAAACGCAAGCTGGAAAAACCTGTAGGGAGCACCTGATGAGCGCACATATAACGAAGTCCAGTGACGTACAGAAACATACCATCAGTCTTCATGTGGCAAACCGTCCCGGCGTCCTGATCAGGATTGCCCTGGTCTTTGCCCGGAGGGGATACAACATTGACAGCCTTGTGGTGTCTCCGGCCAGCAACCCGAACTACTCGATGATGAACATCACTGCGGTGGGGGAGAACACCACCCTCACCCAGATACTCAAACAGCTCAACAAGCTGGTGGACGTGGTCCATGCGACCGACAGGACCGGAGAGGATATCCTCCAGAAGGAGCTCGCCCTGATAAAACTCAGCTGCACCCAGCAGGACCGCTCGGAGATCCTCCAGCTTGCCCATGCGATGCGCTGCGACATCGTGGACATTTCGGAGCAGGTGGTGATGCTCCAGGCAACCGGGTCCTCCGAGGAGGTGGACAACGTGACCAGGGTGCTGGGGGTCTATGATGTGATCGAGATCATCAGGACCGGCAAGGTGCTCATGGCCCGGGGTGCAGAGCACACCGCATAGCAAATCGGGCGGTTTCCCCTTGCATCATCCCAGGTGATGGGGTACCCTGTACCCCAATACACACGATTCGGGGGGGAACCGATGAAAAAGCTTGCGTATGCATCACTGATCTATGCAGTGCTGGGCCTTGCTCTCGGGGTGTTCTATCGGGAGTTTACGAAATTTAATCAGTTCCAGGGATATACCCAGCTCAGGGGTCTTCATGTCCATGTGCTGACCCTGGGGGCGCTGTTTTTCCTGCTGGTGCTGGTCCTGCACCGTCTTCTGGACATTGGAGGGAAAAAGGGATTTTCCCTTTGGTTCATTCTCTACCATGCTGGTCTCGCCGGCACCGCCGCAGCCATGCTCACCAGGGGCATTCTCCAGGTATTCGGCTCAGATATGGCCGGACTGAACCATATTGCAGGACTGTTTCACACCCTGCTTGGTATTGCAGTGGTCTGGTTTTTCGTCTTGGTGGTGAAAACGGCAAAGGACTGACAGGTTACGGGTTTTTCATTGACAAAGCTTCCACCGGACCGTAGACTTGGCTCTGAGGTATGGATGCAAAACCCCATTCACCCTGCGGGCTGACGCCGATCGTATCAGTAGAGGGTCTCAGAATATCATTTCCCCAGTCCAGTACCGCCTCCAGAGTGGAGGCGGTGAGGGCAATAGATTTTGAACTTACCCCTGGCTGCAGGACCGGGATCATCGGGGAAAGCGGCTCGGGGAAAAGCGTCACCTGCCTTGCCCTTACGGGGCTGGTGGAGCACATCGGCGGCCGTATTGATGCCGGGAGGATTCGCACCTTCGGATGTGAAGTCACTGATGCATCGGAGAAGCAGCTGCAGGGCATCAGGAAGCAGAAGACCGCCTATATATTCCAGGAACCCATGCGGGCCCTCACTCCCCACCTTACTGTGGCCGATCACTTTCGTCTGCGCTTTGCGTCCCTGGGCATCCGAAACGTATCGGAGGTCAGGGAGAGGACCGCACAGGTGCTTAAGGAGGCCCAGCTTCAGCCTGATGCAGGGATGCTGCGTTCCTATCCCCGGGAACTCAGCGGAGGGATGGCCCAGCGGGTGACGGCTGCCCTTGCCTTTGCCGGGGAGCCGGAACTCCTGATAGCAGATGAACCGGCAACCGCCCTGGATGCGGTCACCCGCATGCGGCTGATGGAGACTCTCCAGGAAGCCGCAGCATCACGCC
>PWNW01000306.1 GCA_003557605.1 Spirochaetaceae bacterium | reverse complement strand
CGCAAATAGGATTTGCCCTCTTCTTAGGTGCCGTGTTCAGCTATCGGAAAATGAAGGGAGCTCAGTTTTTTCAGGCTGTGTTCTATCTCCCCAACCTGATTACCGCCACATCCATTGCTATTCTCTTCGGACTTCTGCTGGACTGGCAGGCTGGTGCGGTAAACCAGATTCTTTTAAGTCTCGGCATCCTCTCGGAACCGAGGCATTGGCTTCGTTCTGCATTTTGGACATCAACTTTTGTGTCAGTAATCCAGTGGTGGCAATGGTTCGGGTACACCACACTGCTGGTCATGGCCGGCATGAAGGCTATTCCTGATGAGCTTTATGAATCTGCAAGGATAGACGGTGCCGGCTCAGCGGCCATGTTCTTTCGCATCACCCTCCCTCTCCTGAAAAACACACTCACCTATGTGATTATTACTGCCATCATCGGGGGAATGCAGATTTTTGACGTACCCAATGTTCTCACAGGGGGTCTGGGAGATCCGAACCGATCTATCCTCACCATGGTGATGCATATGTACAATATGTCCTTCCGGTACAGCAATTACGGGTACGGTGCAGCTGTTGCCTACGGTCTGTTCATGCTCATTCTCGTATTTTCGGTTATTGCATTCCGGCATCTTCAAAGGAGGCAGTCATGATTATTCATCGGCAAAGGCTGGGCATCACCTTGCTTCTTTACCTGTTTCTTGCCTCCCTTGCTGTGCTTGCGGTGATTCCATTCTACATTACCATCATCAATTCCAGTCACAGCGATGTCTCCATCGTGCGAAGCCTGAATTTGCTTCCGGGGAACCACTTGATGAGAAACTATGATTATATCAGGAGGAGCATGAACATCTGGCGGGGATTCGCCAACAGCTTGACTGTGTCTGTTCCATCAGTGGTGCTGTCTCTCTACTTCGGATCCCTGACTGCTTACGGATTTTCCAAATACCGGTTCCGTTTTTCACGGCCGCTGTTCTTTCTTATCCTGATGACCCTGATGGTGCCGATGCAGCTCGGTCTTGTAGGATATTACCTGATGCACAGCCGGCTTGGCCTTCTTGATACCTACATCCCCCTGATACTGCCCTGGTTTGCCCATCCGCCTACGGTCTTCTTCATGAAAATGTATATTGACTCTGCCATACCGGATGAACTGATTGAGGCAGGGCGAATAGACGGGTCAGGGGAATTCCGCACCTTCAACACCCTGATTCTCCCGCTGCTCACCCCGGCGATCGCCACATTGGCAATATTTAATTTCGTCAGTTCCTGGAACAACTACATAATGCCCCTGACTATTCTCTTTTCCCGTTCACGGTTCACCTTACCGCTGCTCATTGCTATGCTGAGGGGAGTATATTCCGACAATTACGGTGCAATATACCTGGGGGTTGCCATGTCGATTGTACCGATCATTGCCGTGTATGCTGCGGTTTCCCGCAAGATTATCGGAGGACTGGTAGTCGGATCTGTGAAGGGCTGACACTCAAGCTGCCTGATTGATTCCTCGCCATTTTCACTGTACGGTTCCCGTTGTTCGGGGTACAATACATGCAGGAAGCGAGATGATTGAAATGAAATCCGGAGAGCAAACCTTAAAAAAAGACTGTATTGTTCTGTGCATGGTAAATGCTGTTGTTCTTGCCGTCTGCACAAGACTGTATAACGGAGTATTTGACATCTTATACCATCCGCTTTCTGAGCTCGGTGCATTTCGTACCCAGATGGGAATGCGCAATACCCTTTCACAAGGATTGTTCAATCTTCTGATGCTGCATAACTCCCTGTTTTTCTTTTTTATGCGGGCCCGCACTGAAGCAGCGGGAACAACAGATGACCAATGGTTTCAAGTGTTCTGCAGGACTGCAGGAGCTGGACTGGTCATTATTATTTACCCCTACGACCTGAACAATACGTTCCACTCTGTCGGTACTGCAGCAATGGCATTCAGCATCATGATGCTTACCACTTTATCCCTGCGGAATACAGCACAGCTGCCGCCTCGTGTGTTCTGCTTCATGGGATGGGTGCTGCTTATTATCTATGCGGCAGCATCGGCAGTCGATTTTTCCTCCAAAGACGTAGTGCAGAAACCGGTAATTCTCATCCTCGGCTTAAACCTGCTTGCTTCATCCCCCTTTATGAAGAAAAAACCAAAGCAGGTGCAGTCTGATTCAGAAAGTGAATCATTCCCTTCCGGTTCTCCTGGATAGACTATGTATCCTGTGCTCGCACCATAAGCACCGGTGCAGAACCGCCCCGAAGCACCTTGTCAGTGACGCTTCCAAAGGCCCATCTGCTGAGCCCTGACCGGCCGTGGGTGGACATCACCACCAGATCGCACTCCAGTTCAACTTCCTTTTTAATGATCTCAACTGCGGGGTCATTTCCCTCTGCCACTTCGGTCTTCACTTCTGCGTACCTGCTGCTGATCTTTTTTGCAGCACGGGCTAAATACAGCTGTGCATTTTTCATAAGTTTGTCAAGGGGTTCTGTCCCGCCGGGAGTGCTGTAGAGACTTCCGGCTCCGTAGGCATCTACATCATAGTACTCTCCTAGATGCTGTGAAGGCGAAAACACCACATGAAACAGAATCACCGTCACCTTCTTTTCCGGACAGGTGTTGGCGATAAATGTGTTCAGATACTCCAATGCAGCCTCGCCAAGACTTGAGCCGTCAAGGGGAACTAAAATTCGTTCAGCCATAACGCACCTCCTTGCCTGTTTCCAGTATACTTCCAAAGCTGCCTGAAGACAAGGAAGACCTGTGCACTTGCGGGCCAGGCAAAAAGTATTTACAATGCCCGCATCATTTCACTGGAAACGCGTATGTATGCAGAGTCTCTGGAATACCGGCAGAAAAAGCGGTATATGAAATTTGCAATCATCTCATCATGCTTCGGGGCTGTTATTCAGGTTGCGATGAATGAAAGCAGCCTGTTTATTCTTTACGCATCCAACATTGGGGCCGGCAGATTTCTTTCCCTGGCAACTACTGCCATGGTCCCGCTGATGAAGCTCTTCTTCCTGATCCCCTTTGCATATTTCATGGAGAAAACCGGCCTGAAGAACTTTCTGCTGCCTGCATACACCATAGGCATGTTCGGCATGCTCACTGCCGCATCAGCAGGGTTCTTTCCATCTGCCGGCATTACCTTGTTTTCCCTAGGGATTATTATATTTTCCATCTGCATCAGCGCCCATTCGGCAGGCTGGTTTCCTCTCCAGAGATTCATCATTCCTCCCAATGAGCGGGGTGCCCATTTCGGCAAACTCAGGTACAGCTGGCAGATTGTGGTATCCCTCTTTCTGCTCATGGCTGCACTGATTGTTGACGAAGAGGCATCGGTTCTGCGCCTGCAGCTGATCATCATGTTCGGCACCCTCCTGATACTTGGAAGAATTTATTTCGTGTCTCTGATCCCTGAACGTCCACGCAGGAAGCGTGTACCGCCCTTTACCGTGATGCTTCATGCTGCACTGAAAAATAAAAAACTGCTGCATTACAGCATATTCATGTTTTTGGTGAATTTCTTTATCTCTTCTACAGTTCCCTTGGGGTTTGCATATCTGAAGTTCGACCTTGCAGTCCCGGACAATCTGATGGTCCTCTTTTCGGTATTCTCCAACCTTGCCACCATAGGGGGGTTTATCATAGCCAGCAGGGTTATCGACAGGTATTCCATCGGCACGCTCTTTACTGCCGTTCAGATCATCTTTGCCGGGGTTAACTGCTGCTTCATGCTGTTTCACCTGGCCCCCTCAGCCGCAACGGCAGGCACCGTGGTGCTGCTCTGTGCGGCAGCGGCATCCTATGCATTCTGCAGCGTCATTGTCAGCGCAAAGATGATGGGCCTGGTAAAGGAGAACAATATCAACATATCCATGGCCGTCTGTTTCGGCATGGCCAGCGGGGGCATCGGACTTTCCCGATTGGTCAGCAGTGTGCTGATCCAGTTTTTTCCGCAACGTATGATGCTGTTTACCCTTGAGTTCTCTCCATATCTGCTGCTCCTGTCTGCCTTCGGAATCGGTATTATTGCTATGCTCTATTTCAGCCGAACATTCCTGATTCGCCAGCACACTCAAAAGTTCTGAGTTTTTGCAGATTTTTTTGAGTTTCTTCCTATGCACACACCCATTCTTGTACTATGATATTCATAAGAAACCACTAATATAAAAAACATGCTGAAGGAGGGGACGTATGAACATACGCAGAACTGCAGGATTGTGTATTCTGTTGATTGTCATAGCTGTAGTACCGCTTGCTGCGGTTGAAGTCAGGGGTAACCAGCAGGGAACATGGACACGGGCAGACGGGCCATATATAGTAACCGGAGATATTACCGTACCCGCAGGGCAAGTGCTCACCATAGAAGCGGGAACAGAAGTCCGTTTCCGTGATAACACCGGGGTCGACGTTCGCGGCACCCTGAATGTACAGGGAACATCAGCCGCTAAAGTCCTCTTCACCTCCGACAGCTCAAATGAGCCGGGAAACTGGAAGGGAATAATCTTCCAAAGCGGCAGTTCCGGAACTATAGATCATGCGCGGGTGCTGTATACCGGGGCAAGGCACTATGTTGCAGGGGGATGGAGAAACACCGCCGTAGCGGTGCTTGGAGATGCCGCTCCAGTTATTTCCAACAGCGAAATCTCCTGGAGTTCAGGAGATGCCTTTTTGCTTGCAGAAAAAGCCCAGCCTTCCATTACGAACAACGCCATAGCTAACCTGGTCTGGCCGGTACGCAT
>PWNW01000148.1 GCA_003557605.1 Spirochaetaceae bacterium | reverse complement strand
GATCATGACCATGCCCGGACTGCCTGAGGTCAGTGCTGCTGAGGGAATAGATGTTGATCAGGACGGGAATATCAGCGGTCTGTTCTGACTGTACATACCCTGAAGATGTATGGATAATAGTGTCATGAAAAGTGATCATGCCATACGTCAGATGACCTTGGACCTTCAGAAACGCATCAGGAGAAATCCGCTTCTCAACATTGATGCGTTTATTATTCCCTCTCCCTATATTAAGGACTCAGACATAACTGAGGATTTTTCCCACAGCTATGTCTGGATTGATGAGGGAGAAATACTCGGGTATCTGCTGGTCTACTCGGATGCAAAGAATAACACCTATCACATCTATAAGCTGGTGACCAGTCCCTTCGGCAGGGGCAGGGGAATCGGGAGGTCATTCATAGAGCATCTTGCCAGAAATATTCCCGAGGATTCTCAAGTATATCTCTATTTATGGGAAAAGCAGCCCGATACCCTGGAGTTCTTTCGTAGAAAGGGGTTCAAGGTCGGGGAGCAGATTGTCTACCGCAACCGGATCTACTATCATATGTCGGCGACACCGAAGGCAATTCTGAAGAACCGTGACCTTGAACAATCAGGAGAGAAGATTAGAAAGGAGGATATCGGAAAAGCCCGTCATGATGCACGCAAGACCGTCCGCCTGATATCCCATATGGTGGAATCCCTATCGATGGAAAACTCCGGAAAGATCATTGAAGATATAAACCGTGAGACAACGACGCTGGTCAATATTCTTAATGTATTCAGGGACACCGTCAGCCTGATCCATGAGGTGAATCTGAAGGACCTGATCATTGAACGGATTATTCCCTATATAGAGGCTTCATCGGTTTCCTGCACCATTAAACTGACTATTGATGATCTCAGCCCCCTGGTCCTCGGGTATTACGTGAACTACGGAAGAGCCCTGATAAACATTGTATCAAACAGCCTTGAGGCAATTGAGGAGAGCGGAAGAAAGGGTGTGATTGAACTGATTTTGGAAGACATAGGCGAAGAACTGGTCCTTCATGTCTGCGACAATGGAGCGGGAATCCCTCCGGAGATGCTGACAACCGATGAGAAGGGGTATCCCAGATTCGTCGGAATATCCACTAAAGACAGAAGGGACGGAGAGGGGCTGGGCTCCCTCCAGATATTCTCTGCCTTCGGTGCTGAAAACATCAAGATAAAGAGCGTGCTGGGAGAGGGGACCCGGTGGTCCATACGGTTCAGCAAACTGCCCAAGGGTATTGATAAATGGTATATGCAGCTGGAACGCCGGGTGCATGTTTTTAAAGACCTGCTTGAGCCGGCATCCATTACCGCTGCCTCAAAACGCACCGATGTCATCTCTTATATCTGGCAGCTTCGTAAAATGGAGATTCTTCTTTTTGATCTGATCCTTCAGTTCAGCAGGGACCATAACATCAGGATAATCTATCGGACGGTGCTTTCGTTTCTGATGGGATCCGCCGGTAAAAGCACCTTCAAAAGGGAAATAAAGTCCTACCGAAGCCGTCATCCGAAACTCCAGGATTGGATGGTTGAGGTTTCCCTTCAGCTGGAAAAACGGTGGCGTCTTCTCAGCGAGGCAGTTGATCTCAGCGAGTATCAGGGACCGCTGTTTCGAAGCTACGGACAGGCTGATCAGGTAATAATATTCACTATTGATCCGGAGTCAGGCAAATTTCTTGCCACTGACAGGAAACTTGCAGAACATCTTGATTTTGTTCCCTATCTGGGTAATGAGAGAGAAAAGCTTGTCAGGGGAGAGCTGCTTGGAGATATTAACAAGGAGGACCAGCCGATAACCCTTGGGGTATGGAGCGTTATCTCCGACGCAGACCTTATGGAAAAGCTGGTACTGATGAAGCGCAGCGCCAGGATGCTGCAGAACAAAGGCGTAAGACCTGAAAAGCGGCTGGCATTTTATCACACAACATATTCACGTCACACCTGTGATATTGATGCTGACCAGGTGACTACCTTCGGCGAGTTCGTCCGCACCCCTGACAATGAGCTTCTAAAATTTACCCGAAGCACCGACGGCTTTATGAAGGATTATCTGCATATTGTCGATTAATGAGGGCATGAATGATGAATCATGACATCATCAGATGGCTGATGGACGGAGATGTTTCAATTCAGTACCAGACAAGCCGTGATCTTCTGGGAATTGATGATCAGGGTCTTCAAGCCAGGATACCCCATGAAGGATGGGGAAAGCAGTTTCTTGATGCAATGAATCCTGATCAGTCGTGGGGAAGGTCCTTTTATCAGCCGAAATGGACGAGCACCCATTACACCCTCTTTGACCTGAAACACCTGATGCTCCCCCCTGACACTTCCCCAGTGCGGGAGATTATTGAAGAGCTGGCACAGAAGGTGAAGGCCCCCGACGGAGGCATCAATCCCGCTAAGACTACTTCATACAGCGATGTATGCGTCAGCGGCATGTTTCTGTCATATGCCTGCTGGTTCAGAGTTTCCCAGAAGCGCATTACTTCAGTTGCAGATTCAATTATTGATCTGCGGATGGGTGACGGAGGGTTCAACTGCATCAGCGGAGCATCCCACAGTTCCCTGCATTCAACGTTGAGCGTGCTGGAGGGTATTCATCAGTATCTTCACCAAGGATACCGCTACCGTGCTCAGAAACTTGAGGCTGCTGCGCATCAGGCAGTAGAATTTTTGCTGAAGCATCGGCTGTTCAAGTCAGACCGCATTGGTGAGATAATCAACCGCAGCATGCTGCGGTTCAGTCATCCACCCCGATGGCACTATTCGGTTGTACGCGCCCTTGACTATCTGCGGTGCTCCAATTATCCCTGGGACAGCAGGATGAATGATGCACTGGAGCTGGTTGTGCAAAAAAGTAAACCCGACGGCCGCTGGGTCCTGCATGCTCCACCGCCCGGTCAGGTCCATCTTACGATGGAGCAGTCTGGTGCTCCGAGCCGCTGGGTGACTCTTGCATGTCTGAGGATTCTTGCTCACTACGGGTATCGATAGACTGCATTTTCCGGTACTGCTTCTCCAGTGCCTTCTCATCAGTCTGGAGAATTTCTGCCGCCTTCCTCATGGTGATAATTCCTTCTGCTTCTGCTTGCCTCACCAGCCTGCTGAGCCTGTCTTCAAAAAAATCAAAGTGCAGCAGGCCGTAGGGTTCAGCTCCTTCTGAATATTCAACATGTTTTTGCGTCAGCTTTCTTTCATAGTGCTGTTCAAAGTCTGTCTTAAACTTTGCAAAAACTGAACTGTCGGCATATCCCAGATGTATGAGCCGCTGAAGTACCGTTCTATAACTCACAGCAAAACGACGTTTGATCTTTATAACCCGGTCTGGAAAACTGAGGCCCGAGGTTTGCCGCCATTCACTGATGAAGCTTTCCTCGGGCATCAGGAAATATTCAGCAAAGTCATCAGCCTGCTTTTCATGTTCATCTGCTTCATAATCCTTCTCAGCACAGTACTCGGAGGTGTGCAGTAAAATATGCCCAAGTTCATGGGCGGCACTGAATATCTGGCGCTCCGTACTAATTCTTGACCAAGTATTTACTGCTATAGCAGGTCCCCCTTCCTGGTATCCCACTGAAAGACTGTAGAATGCGTCTGAAGCATAGGAATAGGGCATCAGTTTTATTCCAGCATGCTCCAGGAGTCTGGTGATGTCATGAATAGGACTCTCAGCGTCATAGTTCATTCTCAGCCTGACCTCCCGCGCAAGGGCCTGTACATCTGTTCCCTCGTTCCTTCCTACCGGGAGATATGCAAGCAGATAGGGCTGTCTGTCTTTCAAGGCCTGTTCCAGGAAAGAATAATCCTGAAGCCAGCGCGATACGTGTGCAAGAATCTGCTCTCTGCCGGGAATGCTCTTTTTTGTTCTGAATCTCACGTTCTGCAGCGATCCGACTGGATTAAAAAGGTCCTGAAATTTGCAGTCCAATGCATCTGCCAGTTTTTGTATAGTGGAATTTCGAGGATTCGATTTTCCCCGTTCAAGGTTTTTGATGGTGGGAACAGAGATTCCCGAAGACTTTGACAGGACTTTCTGATTTATCTGTTTGGCAGAACGATACCGTTTCAGGTTCGATGCCAGAATCTGGTTTTCCATTACATCCTCCATGAACACGAGTAAGCAAATTGAAATACCATAGTATACTATAGGAATAGTAAATGCTCAACAATGTAGTGTTATGTTTTTATGAGTGTTCACCTTTCGGAATCAGTGCTGATCGGAATAAGCACTGATTCCGCTGCATCTACGCTTCGTAGGTGGAAGATGAGACAGAACCTCCGGTGCCTGTCCAGTTGGTATGGAAGAACTCTCCCCGGGGGCGGTCAGTTCGTTCATAGGTATGAGCTCCGAAATAATCCCGCTGTGCCTGCAGAAGATTTGACGGAAGCCGACTGCTCCGGTATCCGTCAAAGAACATCAGGGCCGATGAAAGAGCCGTGACCGGTATGCCGAAGTCGACTGCCTGCCGGACTGTTCTTCTCCAGGATTCCTGGCAGCGCTCCATTACACCGGTGAAGTAGCTGTCCAGCAGCAGGTTTTCTAGGGCCGGGTTCTTTTCGAAGGCTTGCTTTATTTCACCGAGGAACCTGCTCCTGATAATGCAACCGCCTCGCCACATCAAAGCGATATCTCCGTAGTTCAGATTCCAATCGTGGGCTTTTGCTGCCTCCCTCATGAGCATGTATCCCTGGGCATAGGAGACAATCTTTGATGCGAGAAGTGCCTGCCTGATGTCTTCAATGCATACTTCCCTGTCTCCGGTGAATTCCCTCTGCAGTCCCTTAGGTTTCAGGACCTTTGATGCACGGACACGTTCCTCCTTCATAAATGAGAGGGCCCTGGCGAAGACCGCTTCACCGATGAGTGTTACCGGAACCCCAAGCTCTAGAGAACTGATCCCTGTCCATTTGCCGGTACCCTTCTGTCCTGCGGTATCAAGGATCTTTTCTACCAGGGGACTGCCGTCTTCATCCTTGAATACCATAATGTCCCGGGTTATTTCGATAAGATAGCTGTCAAGTTCTCCATCATTCCATTGGCTGAATACTTCATGCATCTCTTCGTGGGTCAGACCTAGGCCTTCATGCATCAGCTGGTAAGCTTCTGCGATCAGCTGCATGTCACCGTATTCTATTCCGTTATGTACCATTTTAACGTAATGGCCGGCGCCGCCTTCACCTACCCAGTCGCAGCATGCAGAACCGTCCTCAACCTTTGCGGCAATAGCCTGAAACAGAGGCTTTACGTGAGGCCATGCCTCAGGATTTCCTCCCGGCATGATGGATGGTCCCCTTCTAGCCCCTTCCTCACCACCTGAAACACCGGTCCCGACGAAAAGAATTCCCCGTTCCTTCAGCTCCCGAGTCCTTCGCTGGGTATCTTCAAAGTGGGAGTTTCCCCCATCTATGATGATATCTCCCGTCTGAAGCATGGGTGCAATCATATCAATGAAGCTGTCAACAACAGTTCCTGCCTTGACCATCAGCATAACCTTTCGAGGTCTTTTCAGCAGACCGATGAACTCTTCCAGCGTATGGGCCCCGTAGATGGTCTCCCGTCCTTTGGCAGCTCCGTTGATAAACTCATCAACCTTTGCGGTGGTCCTGTTGAAGACCGCTGCAGAAAACCCGTGGTCGTTCATATTCAGTACCAGGTTCTGTCCCATGACTGCAAGTCCGACAAGTCCGATGTCAGCAGTGTTCTGTTTCATGGCATTCTCCTCATACGCATAAAATAATCTCTTTTAATATATATCATGTAAAGAGAGGATTACGCTACCTTGAGGAGCACCAATCCCTGGAGAACCCTTGATAGGTAATTATTATGGAGGTTCATATGAGTATTCATTCATTGTGGAATTTGAGAGTTCTGGTCACCAGGAAGGAGAACCCCCAAAAACTGCATATATGAAACCGGGAGCCGTTTTAGATGTTAATGATTTACCTGGAACACTCGTCAGGTATGGATATGATTTAGAGGGATGGAGCAGTACAGGAGAAGAGCAGGATATACCGGATGGAGGAGAAATCACCATTGAATCGAACCTGACACTTAAAGCGGTATGGAAGGAAAAAGATTCCTACGAGGTCGGAGACAGAGGCCCAACCGGAGGCTGGATTTTTCAAGTCAATGGCACAACATATTTCGAAGCCACACCTGCTGACAATGAGATCACGTCTGACTGGGATGATGCTATAAAGTTTGCTGATGAACTTGAAATATTCTCTGATGATGAAGACTGGAAACTGCCTGGCAAAAATGAACTGGATGAAATGTATGAAAAACTCTTCGAAGAGGGATTAGGCGATTTTGCTGAAGCTAGATACTGGAGCAGCGATGAAGAAGGTGATGATGCCTGGACCGTGCACTTCGGTGAAGAAGGGAATCACTATGATTTGTTAAAGACCAACAAATACCGGGTACGTCCCTTCCGGGATTTCATCTTGTAAAGGCCTGCTGACAAATAGGTTTCTTTCTGCCTTTTCATTCTCAAGGCATACCACCATATATGATAAAAGTAAGGGTAAAAATCTAACTCTTTATGATAAATATAAGGGTAAAATAGTACATATGATTTTGCCCTATTGCAGCTAATGAAGGAGCATCTGGATTATCCCGGAATGTCAAATGACGGCTGCAGATGATTTCATCAACCGTCGTGTTTGACCGACTAAATATAACGGCAAAGTAACCAGGGTGTACTGGTAGACGGATTTTGGCAGTGATGAGGAGACGATCTCCACCGCAGGGGTATGAGTCGAGAAGCGCAATGCATAGGATAGGTGTTTAACCTCCATGAACAGATGCAGGGATCTCAACGTTCCTGTCTTTCCTGACTTCACTTCGACAGGGAGTATGGTATTTCCCTGCTGGATTACATAATCAATCTCTGCATTGGATTGTGCTTTCTCCCTGCACCAGTAGTAGAGTTCAGGATGCATATAGGCCGGCTGACTATACAGCAAATGCTGTCCGATAAACTGTTCTGCCAGTTCTCCTTGGTTTGAGAAAAACAATTCCTTGTCTTGGGATATATCTGCGATGGAAAACCCCTGAAGAGCCAGATAGATTCCGATATCAAGCAAAACTCCCTTGGATTTTTTCCGGCTGACCTCCGCCTTCAAGGGCAGGTTGTTCGCACTTGAATGATACGCCCTATACAAAATCCGGGATTGTACAAACAAGGATAATATCCGGTCGGTTACGGCACTACGTTCCTGCGGAAGTATATCAACGTATCTGATTTTCTTTCCGACGGTAGTTCCCAGCTTGTCAAAGACTTCCTGCAGTTTACCCAAGTCTATTCGGGTCTCGTACTTTGCAAAGTCATCACGATAGGTGTTGAGTATTGAATATTTCACTTTGTCAGCTTCAAGCAGAGAACGTGTATCTCTGAAAACTTGTATTACCTCAGGCATTCCTCCCAGCAGGTAGTAGGTTCGAAGGTATTCCAATGCCTTTTCGTGGATCGCTTGAGGAATCTCACTACCCAATTCATATGCCTGAAGATATGTAAGCAGTTGTTCGGCACCCTCTGCCTCAAGAAATTCCTCAAAGGTCATGGGACCCATAAAAAAATATTCAACTCTTCCCACAGGCATAGACAACTGATACTGTTCAAGGGAGAACTCAAGCAAAGACCCGGCGGCAATTACCGCAAGTTGGGGAACCTGTTCGAAAAAGTAGCGCAGAGAAAGGATTGCTGCAGGATGTGCCTGGATTTCATCAAGGAAGAGGATAGACTTCTCCAAGTCTATTTTCGTTTCTTGGAGGATTTCCAAGGATTGGATAATCTTCATTGGATCATTCGAAGTGAACAGCCCCTTCAAGGAATGGGTTTGTTCAAAGTTCAGCTCGATCAGCTGAAGACCGTTATTTCGGCAGAACATCCGCACAAGTGTTGATTTTCCCACCTGCCTTGCTCCGCGAATGATAAGAGGCTTGCGATGGGGGCTTTTGTGCCACTGTGACAAATAGGTTTCTTCCTTTCTTTTCATTCCCAAAGTATACCACCATATATGATAAAAGTAAGGGTAAAAATCTAATTCTTTATGATAAATATAAGGGTAAAATAGTACATATGATTTTGCCCTATTGCAGCTAATGAAGGAGCATCTGGATTATCCCGGAATGTCAAATGAAGTGACCATGATTCTTTTATTGACAGAATGCCTCGATAATAGTAATTCCATTGATCCTATCAAGGCTGATTGTCAATCAATATCATGGGCATCAGAAATCATCAAATGAGGTTTACTGTTCTCAAAACGAATCCAGGGAATGAACTGGAATCAGGTAATGTCAGATGTGATACCCTTTCTTGAAGATGAACAAGATATTCACTTGCTGACTATGGATCATGTGGTTAAACTGCTTGACCGATAATATAGACCCTTTGTATGAAGAATAAAAAACCACCAGTTTCAATACCGGTGGTTCTCATATAATTCCATATTTTGTAAATCTTACCGGCGATCGGACTCGAACCGATACAAGCTTGCGCTCAATAGATTTTGAGTCTATCGTGTCTACCAATTTCACCACGCCGGCTAAAAACTGATTCTGTCACAGCTTAGTATAATGGAGGAACAATTTCAATAATATTTTGGCTTCACCATCTAATATTTCTTAAAGCAAGTAGTCAAGAACAGATTTCCAGTCAGGAAACCGTTCCTGTCCGAAGTGAATATGCTCACCCTGGAATTTATCGATTCCGCACTTCTTATCATTATCATCAATGAGGATATCGCCTCGGTTCAGGTTCTTGTGATGGGTAAGAATCAGCCGTTTATGTGCAGCAGACTCATCACCGAGGTGCTCCTTTACCCAGATGAGCTTATCGGTCCAGGCAGAGGGGTTTGACCAGGGTGCGGTCGAAAGAATATATGTGTCATACACTTCTGAGAGCTGGTGAAAAGCTTCCACAGCCCCTTCCATGGGTTCCATCTTCAGGAATAAACCGGGAATTTCATAGAATCTGGGTTCGTATTGCTTCTTTGACTCTTCATCAAGCTTATCGACTGCTGATTTGAAATTAACAAGCACCCCGTCCATATCAATGTAGAGAATTTTTTTGTCCATCTGTATCCTCGTTTCTGTTTTTCTTAATGTAAGAACTTTTCATGAAGAATGCAAGAATCAGAGAAAAATCCAGGTTTTCCATGCACTTTTTCCGGTAAATGATTATCCAGGCAGAATATTCACTTTAGAAGAGCGGGTTTTTCCTGTATACTTGCCGGAAGGGAGGTATATATGAAAAAGTGCATATTCGTAATTATGGCATTATTGCTCGTCACTGCATTTATCTCTGCAGCTGATCCCTGTGAGGGCTACTGGAAGAGCATTGACGATGATACCGGAGAAGCTACTGCATTCTGGCATATTTATGTGAGAGGAGGACAGCTGTTTGGTGAAATTGTTAAAATAACCGATAAGCCCGATGACACCATCGCTGAGAAGGTTGACTCCTCATATCCAGATTTTCCAATATCAGGGGATCTCTCAAAGCGTACAGTACTGAACACTCCCTGGATCTATAATATGAACAGGCGGTCAGCAGGTGACTGGAGGGGAGGCTACATAATCGACCCCAATGACGGCAGACGATACCGAAGTGACGTGAAGTTTCATCCAGCTGACGGCAGAAGATATCATGTAGATACTCTGGAAGTAAAAGGAAGGGTCCTCTTCTTTTCCCGGTCCCAGTACTGGGAGCGTTCTTCCCTGGAAGAAATAGAAGCTTTCGAAAACTAGGCTTCCATGGATGCTTCAGGATATCAGGGGTGCATGCTCTGTCCCCGAATATGCAGGGTTGACCGCACCGCAGGTGAGAAGGGATTCTGCAATGCCGGTGATTCCATGGTGCTGTCATCGGCGGTCCTCCATTTCGGGGAGGAACCGCCGATCAGCGGTGCCGGCGGATCGGGGACCTTGTTTTTTTCCGGCTGCACCCTCGGATGCCCCTATTGCCAAAACTGTCAGATCTCAGATCGGCATAGGCCCCTAGGACGTGAAATCACTCATGAGCAGTTCGGTGACATCTGCCTGGAGATTCAGGACAGGGGCGGGGAAAACATTAATCTGGTTACGGCAACGCAGTTCATCCCTTCACTGGAAAATGCCCTCTCCCATGCTGCAAAAAGGGGATTCCGACTTCCTGTTGTCTGGAATTCATCGGGTTTTGAACTCCCGGAAGCACTTAGTCATATAGATCCATATATTGACATATACCTTCTTGATATTAAAACCCTGAACAGAAACACTGCCCGTCGTTTCTGCAGGACTGAAGGGTACGTTGATGCTGTGAAGGATGCAGTGCTCTGGGCGGTTGAAAAGAAGCCTCTGAAGTACCAGGGGGACAGACTTGCAGGGGGAACTATCATCAGGCATCTTGTCCTTCCCGGGGAGCTTGAAAGCAGCAGGGATGTGCTTTCCTGGTATGCTCATCACATCGGCTCTTCTGCCCTGATTTCACTCATGCTGCAGTTTATCGATCCAAACGGTGTTCTGGCACCGGAGGATGATGTGCAGAATCAGGTGCTCATGATGCTGGACGACTTCGGGATAGATGAGGGGTTTGTCCAGGAGCCGGCAGATGATGATATCTGGCTGCCTGATTTTTCACAGGAGAATCCCTTTCCCAAGGAATTCTCCCGTCCTGTATGGCATTGGAGATGCGGGTTTATTCCGGACCGATAGAAGTACCGGTAAACTCCCTGCGGTGAAGGATATTCAGGGTATTATCAATATCCCTGCCGAGGGAGCAGATGATTTCCAGACCAATTTCACTGGCCCGCTTTGCCGCTACTGGATCAAAGGGAACATGTTTTCCCGGGACCCAGTCATCTCCTACCATGGCTCGAAAATCTCCCCAGCTCATATGATCAAGCGGAACTGCGTCAGGATCTTTCTTGGGATCAGCGGTATATACCTTTTCAATATTTGACAAATTTATGACGCGTTCAGCCTTGAACCGCTCTGCCAGGTATACCGCAACGGTGTCGGTGGAGAATCCTGGTTTCCATCCTGCAGCAATAAGGACCTGACTGGAAAAATCAACATCAGAAGTGGGATCAGTGACAACATTGGGAGAGCAGTACTGCTCCAGAAGTCCGTACATAAGCTGTGCATTGAGTCTGGTAGCAGCAATACCGATCATATCCTGCATGGATGAAGAAGGATTGCTGCGGACCTTTCTGTAAGCCTCCTGGTATATTCGGGCAGGAGCTCCACCTCCGGTAACTAGGACCAGCTTTCTGTCAGATGATGCATCCAGATATGATGCCGCTGCAGAACAGAACGCAGAAAGAAATGGTATGTCCACAGAATCTGGAACGATGATTGATCCTCCAAGAGATATTACTGTCACTTCTGCCATATAATCCTCCATGTATCGGTATGGTACCCCAAAGAAGACGTTTCAGCCAGAAAGGAATAAAACTTTTTTCAAATATTTTTCCTAATCTTGAAGCAAAGGAGGGGCAGATTCCTATTACATATATATACCATAATTATTTTGGAGGTTGTATGAAGAACCTGAATTCTGTGTTAATTGAAGGAAACTTGACCCATGACCCGGAAAGTAAGATGCTGGAAAGCGGGAATGAGCTGTGCAAGTTCTCTCTGGCCTGCAACCGCAGCTACAAGGCCCAGGACCAGGTCCGGGAGGAGGTATCATACTTTCCGGTTGAAGTCTGGGGTGACCGTGCCCAGCCCTGCATGCGGTATCTTCAGAAGGGGAAACGGGTCCGTGTAATCGGGCGGCTGAAACAGGACAGATGGAAGACTGAAGAAGGAATGCATAGGGAGAAAACAACAATTGTTGCAGAACATGTTGAATTCGGTCCATCCGGCAAGAAGCATGCTGATCTTGAAAAAGCTGTAAAGGAAGCTGCTTCAGACTTCTGAGGCTGAGATGCGGCAGGATTTATCAGCTGGAACAGCTGCTGAATCCTGCCCTCCATTATAGCCCCTTTCCTTTTCCGGTTTTTCTTTTTATACTACAACATACAATCAACCTGGAAATCAGATAGGAGTGAAAGATGAGTGAAGTGGTGTTAACAGAAGCAAACTTTGAGCAGGAAGTACTGAAGTCAGACAAACCGGTCCTGGTAGATTTCTGGGCCGCATGGTGCATGCCCTGTAAGGTGCTCGGTCCCATTATTGATGAAATCGCAGAGGACTATAGTGATAGAATAAAAGTCGGAAAACTGAATGTGGACGAAGCAGGGGATATTGCTGCCCAGTACAACATTATCAGCATTCCGACAATTATTATCTTCAAGGACGGAAAACCTGTAAACCAGCGTATAGGTGCAGGGTCTAAAAAGGCTATCGAAGAATTCATCAGCGAATACATCTAAACTACGGGACATGCTGTTCCACAGCATTTTCATAGCCGAAGGTGGAACCTCGGGTCGGGACGGTGATCCAGTCGTCCTGGCTTCCGGTATAGGATCCCGGAATTCTGGACATTGAGCGGGTAGCGGTTGTATAGGTTGAACTGATGCCGTCCTCAGGTGAGACGGTATCGGGGGATCCGTCCCAGACACCGGTCCTGCACAGGTATTCCACCTGCAGAAGCATTCTGGTGCTGCCGAATCCTCGGTATCGATCATCGGATGAAGATGTCCTGTCGCTGTAGAACACCCCTTCAGATATCGGCCCTGCAGGTGATTCATACAGAGTAATGACTCCGTTGTTCCCGGACAGTCCGATACCCCCATGAATAAACAAGTCCCAGGCTTCGTCATGAGTCCCTGCGCATTGCGCCGAGTCCTTCCTTTCCGTCTCGTCTTCACAGGTCCCGTCACCTGGTCGGAAGTGGATGATTAGGTATTCTCCGGCAGTGACCGCTAATGCGGGAAGAATTTTCTTCTGACGGTAATCTCCTCTGATTCCGTCATATACGGTTATTCCCCCAGTGCATCCGCTTTGTGTCACCAGCAGTTCAACCCGGTCCGGATGATTATCACTGCCCCTGGTGACAAACTCGTTTAAAGACAGCACTGCCGGGTATTCATTAAACCCGTAAAGCGTAACTGAAAGATGCAGGGTATTGCGGAATGCATCACGAAAGGTGCCCTGCAGAATCCTCTGCTCACCGGAGGGAATTGGAGAATCCAGGGTGATGCTCAGTATTTCTCCATGAGATGCAGTTTCAGTAATACGGTGACCGCCGCTGATGAACAGGTCATCCGCTGCAGAATATGCGGTCCTGGAAAACTCCAGCTTCGCTTCCTGGGGTGATACCATGGCCCCTGATACATACTGGGGCGGAACAAATGTGAGGCTGACAAGAGAACTGCTGTCCTCGGGCATCTGGCAGCTTAAGACAGTCATCATGCACCATAATGCAAGAAATACATATTTCATCGTACTACCCTCCTGTAAAGTACATCAGAAACAGACGGCTGTTTGATTCAACGCACCGGGGTTTCTTGAAAAAAAATACGTAATACCAGATAATGCTTGAAAAGGGAGGATGTTTATGTGCGGAATAGTCGGCTACTGCGGGTACAGGAGGACTGCACAGGTCCTCCTGGAGGGGCTGAAGCGCCTTGAATACCGGGGATATGATTCAGCAGGCATCTGCATTCAGAGCACAGCAGGTGCCTTGGATGTGGTGAAGCGGACGGGCAAGATTTCTAATCTCCAGAATGCGGTCCAGGAAGGTGCCGAAGGGGCCTGCGGGATAGGGCACACCCGGTGGGCAACCCATGGGGAGGTAAATGAATCAAATGCCCATCCCCACAATGACGCAGCTGACGAGTTTTCCGTTGTCCATAACGGAATTATTGAAAACTATCTGCAGCTGAAGCAGGGTCTGGAGGCGGAAGGTACAGTATTTCGGTCAACCACCGATTCTGAAGTGATTGCGCACCTGGTGGCAAAAAACTATCGTGACAGCCTTGAGCAGGCAGTGCGTGACACCCTCTTTCTTCTGAAGGGGACCTACGGCATCGCTGTGATCAGCAGCAGAGAGCCTGGAAGGATTATCGGAGCACGAAACGGATCTCCCCTGGTTATTGGAGTAGGGGACAATGAAATGTTTCTTGCCTCTGATGTAACCGCCGTGCTTGCCTATACCCGTCAGGCTGTATACCTCAATGACGGAGAAATGGTTTCAATTACTGACAAGGAGTTCACCACCCTTGACCTCCATGACAGAATCATACAGAAGCAGATTGAGCTGATTGACTGGGAACTGGAGCAGATTGAACGTCAGGGCTATAAGCACTTCATGGAAAAGGAGATTCATGAACAGCCCGAATCCATCTATCGTGCATTTCAGGGAAGGCTGAATACTGAAACAGCAGCGGCGCACTTAGGGGGCCTGAACATGACGCTTCAGGAACTCAGGCAGGTGGAACGCATTCGGGTCATTGCCGCAGGCACATCATACCATGCTGGGATGATCGGATGTACTCTCCTTGAACAGATTGCACGTATTCCCTCATATGCTGAGCTTTCCTCCGAGGTGAGATACCGAAATCCGGTGATAGAGCCCAACTCCCTCTATATTGCAGTATCCCAGTCAGGTGAGACAGCCGATACGCTGTATGCTCTTCGGGAATTGAAGAGAAAGGGAGCAAAGGTGCTCGGCATGTGTAATGTGGTTGGTTCCACGATTGCACGTGAATCCGACGGCGGTGTGTACCTCCATTCGGGGCCTGAGATTGCCGTAGCATCAACGAAGGCCTTTACCTCCCAGCTGAGTGTGTTCTACCTCCTGAGCCTGATGTTTGCCCGCATGAAGCACTGCTCAATGGAGGACGGACTGAAGTTTATTTCAGCCCTCCAGGAAGTGTATGACCAGATCAGGGATATTCTGGGCAGGGCTTCAGATATTCGTGATATCGCTAAAAAATACTCCCACTACCGTCATATGCTGTTTCTCGGGCGAGGAAAGACATTTCCTGTCGCCCTTGAAGGGGCTTTGAAGCTGAAGGAGATATCATATATCCATGCTGAAGGGTACAGTGCAGCAGAAATCAAGCACGGCCCTATCGCCTTGATAGATGAGCATACCCCTAGTGTAGTGCTTGTTCCTGATGACTTTCTCCGGGACAAGGTGATTTCAAATATGAAGGAAGTGAAGGCACGGAAGGGAAAGATCTTCGCTGTTGCAGTGGAGGGTGACCGGGAGGTACAGGATATTGCCGATGATGTGTTTTTTGTCCCGAAAGCCTGGGAGCATATCTATCCTCTGCTGATGGTCGTCCCGCTTCAGCTGTTTTCCTACTACTGTGCGCTGGAGCTGGGATGTGATGTGGACCGTCCGAGGAATCTTGCGAAAAGCGTGACGGTTGAATAAACGGAGAGACATATGTCTGTATTATGGAAGAAAAACTATACCGTTGATGCATTGATCCATGCATTTACGGTAGGAAAGGATTATGAGCTGGACAGGGACCTGGTGATCCCTGACTGTGCGGCATCTGCTGCCCATGTGAGAATGCTTAACCGAATCGGAATTCTGAGCACTGAAGAGGCTGCATCGCTGGAGCGGGAACTGAAGAAGGTCATATCGGAAGGGGGTCTTGAAATCAGCCCTGAGGACGAAGACTGCCATACAGCTCTGGAAAGGCGTCTTACCGACGTACTGGGAGAGACAGGGAAAAAGGTGCATACCGGAAGAAGCAGGAATGATCAGGTACAGACAGCACTGAGGCTGTGGTGCAAGGACATGCTGTTTCAGACCATGGAAGCCGGTTTCAGCTTGACGGCACGGCTGCACTGGTTTGCCCATAAGCATATGCGCCTTCCCATGCCCGGACGGACCCATATGCAGATTGCCATGCCCTCATCGGTAGGGCTCTGGGCAGCTTCTTTTGCCGAGGAACTGCTGGATGAGACGGCGCACCTGTTTGCTGTGCTTGAAGTAATTGATCAGTGCCCTCTTGGTTCAGCAGCAAGCTACGGAACTGCACTCCCCCTGGACCGGCAGTATACCTCAGATCTGCTCGGGTTTTCCCGGGTTCAGAACAATGTGCTTTATGCCAACAATTCCCGCGGTAAGTTTGAAGCCATGGCAGTTGATGCCCTGGAGTATATTGCCCTGACCTTGAGCAAGGCGGCACAGGACCTGATCCTGTTTTCACTGCCTGAGTTCGGGTATTTCAGTCTTCCAGACCAGCTGTGCACCGGGTCAAGCATTATGCCCCAGAAAAAAAATCCCGATGCCCTTGAGCTGATCCGTTCCAAAGCTGGCACTGTATCAGGCTGTTCAGCGGCGATCAAGAATATTATCAGGTCCCTTCCTTCTGGGTACAATCGGGACTTTCAGGATACCAAGGGCCCCTTCATGCAGGCGGCAAAGACGGTGTTTCTGATGATCAAGGTTGCAGAACTTACCTTTGAACACCTGCAGGTCAATGAGCAGGCACTGCATGATGCCTTTACCCCTGAGATTTTTGCAACAGATCAGGCATTGAAGATGGCTGCTTCAGGGACCGCATTTCGTGACGCATACCGCAAGGTCGGCACAGACCCCTCTTCCTGGCAGAAACAGGATCCAAATCAGGCGATAGCAGAACGAACGTCCCAGGGCACAACGGGAAATCTCAGACTGGATCTGCTGGAAGGTGAGCTTACACGTCTTCAGGCATATACTGAGGAAAGGAGAATTCCCTCAGAACAGGCGCTGAGCGATCTGATGGGAGCAAAAATTCCGTTCTTTTCTGTATAGGCAGTACTGTCACGTCTTAATGCATATACTCCAGCGCCTGGGCGATGTTTATCACATAGTCGCCGATATGCTCCAGGTGCTTCAGGTAGTCGATGAGCACCAATTCTGAGCTGACATCAGAGCCTTCCTGGATGCGGTGCTCAGCGGCAAGCTTCAGCCTGTTTCTGGACTCATTTATCTGGAGCTCATACTTCTCGGCTTCCTCAAGCTCGTCATCGCTGATGTGCCGGTCAAGCTTGTCCTTTACGAATGATATAAATTCCTGAACCTGGCTGTTGTACTCGATAATATGGTCGTGTGCTTCATCATGGAGAAAAACTTCCTTATTGAATTTCCGTTCTGTAAGCAGCACCAGATTGTAGGTGCTGTCAGCCACGCTTTCAAGCTCATTGACGATTCTCAGCAGGGAGTTGACCGTCTCCCGGCTTTCCTCAGTCATGCTGTCTCCCACAATCTCTGAGAGAAATCTGGTGAGCTCAAGCTGCATCTGGTCTGAGTAGTCCTCAATCAGCTTCAGTTCCTCAACCTCGTTGCCCATATCCCTGTCGGTTGATTCGTAGACAAGCCGGTATCGGGAAAACATATCGGAGACTACCTTGGCCATCCTGGTAGTTTCATCCCGCACTTTCAGCAGATAGAGCTCGGGAGTGTCCTGCAGCGATGACCTGATATACCGAAACTCGTATTTCGAACGAAAATCGGATCCCGGCTCTTCTCCAGGAAGGATGAATTTCACCAAAGATGCAAACTTGCTGATGAAGGGGAGAAACAGCAGGGAGTTGGTAAGATTAAACACCGTATGGAGCATCGCAAGGTGAATCGGCATGTTTACCGTGAGGTATGCATCTCCTGGTACAAT
>PWNW01000071.1 GCA_003557605.1 Spirochaetaceae bacterium | reverse complement strand
GGGACATCTCGGACCATCGACTGGAGTGCTGGATCAAACGGTACCCAGGTGTTCGCTGTAGGAAGGGACATTACCGATACCCTGAAACTCCGCAGGGAGCTGGAGCGGGAGCGAGATTTCTCAAAAACTGTGCTGGATGCCGTACCCGAGGCTGTGGCGGTGAGCGATGCAGAAGGGGAGATCAGGCATGTGAACCATGCCTTTCTTTCGGCAACCGGCAAAGATGCCGGAGAGGTCCTGGGCAGGAAAATTGATAAGTTTACCGACGCTGCTATTCAAGATAAGCCGAAACCGGCGAGGGCATTGCTTGAATCCCAGGAGGGAAAGAACATCCCGGTCTATGCTGCATCCGCACCCCTGAACCGGACTGACTACAGCGGGGGAACGGTGACGGTACTTACCGACATCAGTGAAATTACCCGGTATGAAGAGAAGCTGGAGCGGCAGGCGGAGTTTGAGCGGCTGCTGCTTGACCTCTCCTCGGAGCTGTTTACCTGTTCAAAGGACACCCTTAATCAGGCCCTGGATGCGGTTATTGAGAACCTCGGGATGTTCACCTCATCGGACCGTGCCTACCTGTTCAGGTACGATGAGGGAAGAACCTCCATGAGCAATACCCATGAGTGGTGCGCCCCCGATGTGGAGTCCCAGCTGTACAGACTTCAGAACCTTCCGTTCAGCACCGTGCCGGAACTGATGAGGGAGCTCTCTGCAGGAAGGGAAGTGTACATACAGCAGGTCGCTGAGCTGGCTGATAACTGGTCTGTAACCCGGGATCATCTTCTTGAGCAGGGTATTTGTTCCATGCTGAATATTCCGGTGACGGATGGAAAGAACTCCTTCGGCTTCATAGGATTTGAGTCGGTCCATGAGGAGATGCATTGGAGACAGGATGAGAGTTCCCTGCTGGTCTATTTCTCCCAGACCATTGCAGAGGTGCTTTCACGGCTGCAGCGGGAGCAGGACCTCAATGAGTCCCTGGAGCGGGAACAGAAATACTCTATGGAGCTCAACAGGATAAACCGTGAGATCAGCGGGTTTGTGGCGAAGATGAGCCATGAGGTTCGAACTGCGGTGAATGCCGTCACCTGGATCAACCAGATGCTTATGGAGACCGACCTTGATGAGACCCAATCCAGGTATGCGGGAATCATCGCCTCCTCAAGCACCATGCTGCTGAACCTGGTGCGGGATGTCCTTGATTTCTCCCGGATTGAGTCGGGGAAGGTGGAGATTCAGAATAGCAGGTTCTCCCTCCGGAAGACCATGGAGGAGTGCATCAATACCTTCACCTCCATGGCAGAGGAAAAGGGATTGAAGCTCTCACTGCAGTGGAGTCCGTCGGTCCCCGCTGTGGTGACAGGGGATTCCGCCCATGTGTCGCAGATTGCAGGCAACCTGGTGAGCAATGCGGTAAAGTATACCCAGGAAGGGGAGGTGACTGCAGGGGCCCGGATAGCCGAATACGAAAAACAGAGGGTTCAGGTTGAGATCTGGGTCCGGGACACGGGTCCGGGGATAGCACTGTCGGACCAGGATCATATTTTTGATCCCTACTATCAGGTTGAGGGGGCACAGACTGAAGCGTATTCAGGCACGGGCTTAGGCCTTGCCATCTGCAGGCGCCTTGTTCAGCAGATGGGAGGCACCCTCACCATGGAAAGCGCCCCGGGAAAAGGCACGCTGATGCGGGCAGTACTTCCCTTTGATCTTTCTTCAACCGAAGAGAGCCTGTACATGCCCTGCAGCGGGGAACTTAAGGGGCTCAAGGGCGGGGTGTATGAACCCGATGACCAGGCCGCTTTGTCCCTGACTGATCTGATGCGCTCCTGGGGAATGGAGGTGCATCGTTTACCTGATGCCTATGCTGTTCCCTCAAACCAAGACCAGTTCGATGTGCTGATGGTGAACATCCAGGGGCTTTCCCCGGATCAGTTCCCTGATCCGGGGAAGGGGCTGCTCTATCTTATGGCTGATCACTATAATGAGGCGCTGTTCCAGGCATGGGTGAAAATGGTGCCTATAACGGGACTCTTTCTCACGCCCCTTGACCAGGGACATGTGCTTGATACGATGCTCAATGATGTTCGCATCATGGGGCCCGGCACAAGCAGGGGGGTGAAGGAGGAGCTTTCTGATTATGGACCGATTCGGGTCCTGGTGGCCGAAGACATGAAGATAAACCAGGAGGTGGTGGAACATCTGCTTGACAAGGCGGGCATCCCTTGTGATATCGCTGACCGGGGACTCCGGGCGGTGGAGATGGCCAGCGAGGGGGACTACGACCTGATCCTCATGGACTTAAAGATGCCTGATATCAGCGGACTTGAGGCGGCAAGACGAATCCGGGGTTTAAGCGACAGGAAACGGAACTCTGTTCCCATAGTCGCCCTGACGGCCAACGTCCTGAAGGGGGAGGAGGAGCGATGCCGGGATGCGGGGATGAACGGTTTCATTGTCAAGCCGATCCAGGCTGACCAGTTCTACCAGACCGTCTGCTCCCGTGTTTCGAAGGTTTCCAAGGAGCAGTGAATGAATTGGGGCATCACAGAGGTATATGCACTGCTTAGTAATGGTGTGTTGACAAACTGCTGAGCTTTGGAGAGAATGTAATGATATTCCTGATGTATGGAGGGGGTGTTGGAATTACACCAACTGTCTACTGACAGCCGGCTTCTCGGCTTTGTCCGCTCTGACCGCAGCGGCAGGGTGGTCGAATGCACCCATGACCGGCTGCCGGGTATCGGGCCGGTTGAAGCAGGCACTGACCTGTTTCATCTGCTTGAGCCTTGGCCGGTTCTGCATGATGCGCTGGTCAATCAGCGGGAGGCTGCACTGCAGCTTCCCGGATCCCCGGGGGTTCAGGTGAAGACAGTCCCTGCATCGGATGACATGGTCCTGCTATTCAGCGATTCCGGAGTAACTGAGGCTCACCTGCAGCGCTGCAGGTCGATGATTCGGGTTGCCGCCCACGATCTCAGGGATCCCTTCAGCACCTTCCATAATTTCAAGACCCTTGCAGAGCTGAAGTTCGGAGGTGCCGGGAAGGAACTGCTTGACGAGCTTTCAGGAATTTTTCACTCCGCCGAGCTGCTGCTGAATAACCTGCAGGTTATTACTGCAGATCTCTTCGGGAGGCTGGTGAAGGCGCCGGAGGTAATATCCCTCAGTGAGGTGTTTCAAAGATCATTGAAGAAGCATTCCCTGATGGTTCGAAGCAAACAGCTTGATATCAATTGTGATATCCCGGAAAGCCTCATGGTTTACGCTGATATGCAGCTGCTGGGGCAGGTCCTGGAGAACCTGCTGTTCATCTTTATGGAAAAGGCGGATCACCGCTGCAGCGCATCATGCAGCGCATCGGTGACCGGTGCCCATGCAGCAGTGACCATGGAGATGCCTGAATATGTGATCAGTGAGTCTCTTCGGCTGCAGATTGAAGAAGACCGGTGGGGGCTTGATCCCGATGATGATTCGGGCATCAGTTCGGCGGGGGCGGCCTTAGCCGCCTGCGTGAGCATTCTGGGTCTTCACGGGTCTTCTTTTGTCTTTGAGACCGGCGGGGAGAACACGTGGGTGATATCGTTTCTGCTGACAATACCGTCAGACGGAGGAATTGATGAGGGCTGAAACAAGGATACGCAAAGAACTGATTCGGGTTTCCATTATTGACGATCATCAGGTGGTCCGCTCCGGGCTGAAGAGCATGCTTGAGAAGGAACCCACTGTGGCGGTGGTGTCCGAGTTTTCCGACGGTGAGTCCTTTCTGGACGCTTTTTCATTGATGGATGATGTGGATGTGCTGCTCCTTGACATTTCCATGCCCAAGGCTGGTGGCTTAGAGGTGATGGAGCGGCTGGCCCAGGGAGAG
Organism: Spirochaetaceae bacterium; assembly: GCA_003557605.1. Taxonomy (GTDB): domain Bacteria; phylum Spirochaetota; class Spirochaetia; order PWKH01; family PWKH01; genus PWKH01. The sequence continues at coordinate 928 of PWNW01000071.1, read as the reverse complement.
GAGCCCCCTGCTGTGATCATTCTTTCAGTCCACCCTGAGGAGTCCCATGCACTCCAGGCGGTGATTGCCGGTGCACGGGGGTACCTGAACAAGCAGTGCTCCCGGGAGACCCTTATTGAGGCGATCACCTGCGTTGCCCACGGGGGCCTGTACTTTTCCAGGCGGGCCCAGACGCTGCTGTTCCACAGCAATTCCCATAAAGACCTGCTGACTACTGATCTTCTTTCCTCCCAGGAGCTTTCGGTGTTCACTGGGCTGTGCCGGGGGATGACGACTAAGGAGATTGCCTTCACCATGGATGTTTCATCAAAGTCGGTGAGCACTTACAAGACCCGGCTGATGGAAAAGCTGAATGCAAAAAACCTGGCTGACCTGATTAGAATTGGAATTTCCTGGGGAATTTAAAAAAATACCCTGTTTTTTCTGAAAATCCTACATAACATTCCCAAAACCCTACAACACACAATTTACATTCAGTGATAGGTTTGTCCCTAGGTGATATCTTCGCAGGGGATATCACACATGGAGACGAGTGATGACGGAGCAGATGAACTGCTTCTGCAGGAAGGGTTTTTGGATGATCTTATACTTCTGATATGAATCCGAAATCTCCTGCTTCACCGTTTCAGCAGACAGGGGGTTTGATGAAAGAACGAACATCGACAAAAAAAAAGGACTGCTGTCCTCCTGCATCAACCAGGTGCTCTATGCTGTATGCTCTGCACGCAGTGAACAGTAATACTTACCTAGTGCGGACCATGTCCCGCCTTTGCATGGTCCGCACGCTTTTCTCCTCTGTCAGCACACTGAATCTTATGGGAGGTGCGGCATGAAGCGCATCAGCCTTATCGCAGCAGCTGTAATGGCGGTTCTTCTTTCCGGCTGTCCGATTGATTCAGATCCGGGTGAGGGGGCTCTTCGCCTGGAG
>PWNW01000363.1 GCA_003557605.1 Spirochaetaceae bacterium | reverse complement strand
CAGACACGAGATGTTCCGGAGTCATATTCATATACCTGATGTCATCAATGGACTGCTGGGAGAGGTGCCAGTTGTGGCAGTGACGGCATGCGTAATTGCATCCCGCAGTGCCGACGCAGAGTATTCGGGAGCCGGGGAGGTTATGGAACTGGGGCTCCTTTTCAATCGGGTCAACCTGCACTGCGGAAGGCCTGCTGTGGACAAGTGAATAGAGCACTCCGTCGATATGCTCCTTGTTCCTGCAGAAACCCCGCTCTCCTTCAGGGATGATGCATTCCCGGAAGCAGATGAGGCACTGCAGGGTACGGTCATCAATGACTTGGTAGAACATTGCTTCGGCCATGGAATGCTCCGATGCTCCCGGTGTGGCGGTGGTCATGGTGTCAGGTGAGGGTCCGGAGGCTGAAAGGCCCCAGAGCAGAGACAGCTGCACCAGAATTGCCGTTATGATTTTCATCAGCGGCTCCTCGTTCTTCCGACGGGCATCACCAGCAGCGGAAAGCAGTCAAGGCCGAGGACCTGCTGCAGCGCTTGGTCGTCAAATGCCCCGATGACCACTGAACCGAGCCCCAGGTCAACAGCCTTGAGCTGCACATTCTGCATCGCAGCCCCGGCATCAATCAGCACGTACCGCCGGCCCCGTTCCCCGTAGCGTGAAACGGTACGGTCAATGTCAGCAGTGATGATGACTGCAGCTGGGGCGCTCCCCACAGATCGCTGGTCAAGACTGGCGCGCATCAGAGGCGCCCTGATGTCTCCCGCAAGTATCTTCTTCAGGCTGTGGTCCCTCCACTGGTAGGTGTATACCCCCGGTTCTATGCCCGTCACATTTCCTGCGACCAGATGTATGTTCAGCGGGTACGCTCCCCCTGCTGACGGGTAGGCCCTGGTGGGTCCCGATGTTCCGTCTGCCGTGCCTCCCCCTGCAGCATGGAGCAGTGCTGAAACCTCTTCTGCGGTCACCGGTTCATCAAGATAGCTCCTCTGGGATGTTCTGTGGAATATGGCCTCATCAAGGGTTATTGAACTGCTCGGATCGGGGGGATCAATGGGAGGCGAAGCGCTCCTGCTGAGCCCGTACAGGGCAGAAAGGGTGAGGACAGCCAATATGATCATAGAGATGATTCTTCTGTTCATACCTGCTTCCTTTCTGCCAGTATACCATACCCCCGAAAATCACGACAGGGGTATGGCGGAACTCATATTCCCCAGAGCTCGGCACCCAAGCAGGAAATTACGGTTTCAACGCAGTGATTGGTACCACGCATACCCCGTCGGGCCTGCGGTAGGAAGCGTTTGTGCAGCCGCAGATTACACAAAGAGTGGTTGCCGGACGTTCGAATTTCTTGCTGACAGCTAAAAGCTTTGCTGCGGCCTCATCAATCTGGTTTGCCCCCAGCTTAATCTCAAAGGCGGACCAGCTTCCGTCTGCAAGCTCCACTACCGCATCAATCTCATCATTGCTGTAGTCTTGGTAGTGCAGGAGGGTGGCTCCGAAGGACTGCGCATAGATCCTGAGATCTCGCTCACACAGAGCCTCAAACAAAAATCCAAAGGTCCGCAGGTCGCCGATCAATCGATTCTCATCGGTGATACCCAGGAGAGAACATGCAAAAGATGGATCAGCTAGATGACGTTTTTCTGCCTGTTTTATACGAAGGGAGGAACGTAGGGCAGCCGCAAACGGCTTTTGGTTTTCGATGATGAACAGCTTTTCAAAGATATTGAGGTAATCAGCGATAGTATCCTCATCGATAGCCAATTGTTCAACTCCCCGCATGTCACTTTTTAGGCGTGATCTGGCTGCTGTCGTGCTCTCGTTGCGTGCAAGAGACCGAAGCAGAAGCCGCATCTTCGCTTCATCACGCACTTTGTCATCCACTTTGGCAATATCTTCGGTCACCACATTTTCCAGATACTGTGCCGGAATCTTGACCGCATCTTTCGTTGACAACTGCAGGCTGCCGGGCCACCCGCCCCTCAGAATGCATGCGGCCAAAAATTGAAGACTTACCTCACCTGTAATTACGTTCTCAAGGGTTCCGTTACACAGTTTTTTTAATGAAACGTCCCCAGAGGAATTCCCCGACTCGAATAACGACATGGGCATCATGCGAAGCCGTGCAATACGGCCAGTGCCGCTATGCATGACCCCTCTATGCGAAGGGGAGGCGCTGCCGGTAAGAATGAACTGTCCTTTCTCGGAGGACTGGTCGACGGTGAATCTCACCGCATCCCATAGAGACGGTACTTCCTGCCATTCATCGATCAAACGGGGTTTTTCACCCTTCAGCACCAGGGACGGATCAATCTGTGCAAGCTGCCTGTTTTGGAAATTCCCAGCAGGGTCACCGACAAGGAAAGCACTTTGGGAATGCTTTTGGGCAGTCCAGGTTTTCCCGCACCACTTGGGTCCCTCAATGCAGACTGCTCCAAATGCACGAAGGTGCTGCTCCACTGCTGAGTCTATGATGCGGGGCCTATAAGCGTTGCTGTCCATGGTAGTGCTCCTGCACAAAGAGTAACCCATTCGGTTATATTTGGCAATATCATTCGGTTAAATTACCTAATGTTGATCGGTCATATTATTGTGTTCTGTTCGGTATGATTGCAGGAAGGGCTTTTTCACAGGGAACTGCGGTCTGACATTTCCCGCAGCCATACCGGGGGGAAAACTGCTTCTTAATCCCATCCTGGTATTGCGCACATACCCTTACATCCTTGCCCCCGCTGGTGATTGACCCTGCCGGGCATCGGTCGCTGCATCTGCCGCAGATGCTGCAGTATGATAAAAACGGCTCATATCGGGGATGTGAAGCGGGAATATTGAGACTGGTAACTATGCTGCCGTATCTGCCGGCACAGCCCCGGACAGTCACTAGCGATCTGCTTAACCCGAAGGTGCCCAGTCCTGCTGCGAATGCAATGTGACGTTCTGACCACCTGGATGTGAACTCCGGCATGTGTATTTCCGGGTCCAGCAGGGGAGCATCAGCTGAAGCTCCAGCTTCCCTGCAGACATAGACCAGGTGTCCTGCCAGCGCCCGGTTCAGTTCCTCTCCCTCAATGCGTCCGTAGAGCCATGCTGCCGCCGGGAGATCTGGCACACGGTTCGGCCTGCGGATATCTTCGGAGAAGGGAAGAAAATATGATATGACCGTTGCCGCATCCTTCAGGCGCCCGACAGGCAGCTGGTGGTGGTTTCCAATGATCTGCGGTTCCTGCAGCTGAGTAAATACTGAATCATGTGCGGATACCGCAGCTAAAATCGGGGGATCGAATATTGTCTTTATTCCCAAACTCTTGATCTGATTGAGCTCACTTTGCTGAGTGAAACCTGCCGCAGTTTCCTGAATCTCCTGAATAGTCATGTTCTGCCCCCGATTCTGCAGTATATCACAGCAACATTAGAGTATGCAGCCTATTTTGGGATTGACATCATAGCATCATGATGCTATGATGTCTTTATGAGAACCACAATAACTCTTGATAATGACATATACAAGATAGTACGCACCATGGCTGAAAACTCAAAAATGTCCTTGGGAAAGACTATTTCTCTGCTTGTACGCAGCAGCCTGAATGACCGCTTGAAGTATAATCAAGAAACCGGCCCCCCGGTTTTTTCAGTTTCTGAGAATGCTCCCTTGTTTGGTCCCGAAGAGGTGGCTGAAGGGGAGGATGAATGGTAGTCACAAACATCCCTGATGTGAATGTGCTGATTGCATTGTCATGGAAAAACCATATTCATCATGAAGCAGCAAGAACCTGGTTTGCCCGTGCACAAGAGGAGCACTTTGCAACCTGTCCAATTACTGAGTGCGGGTTTGTAAGGCTCTCAATGAACCCGGCAGCAGTCGGTGAGCCGGTCTCTTTTCAATCAGCACTTCAGGCACTGCAGAGCTACTATAACCTTCCCAACCATAGATTTCTTCCCTTGGATCATGATTTTCATGAAATGACAAAAGAATTTCAGGTGTTGGGTCATCGGCAAACGACAGATGCCTATCTTCTTGGTACTGCCATACGTGTGAAAGGAAGGCTCGTAACTTTTGACAGAAAAATCAAGGAAATCATCTCCGACATTCCTGGTGCAGAAACCCACCTTGTATTACTGCAGTGATGAAAACAGCCTCCAGTATCTCATGATATCCCCTGGGGTATTTCGTTCCCGGCAGGGAAGTGCTATACTGCAGGTGTTATGGAACTGATCGTTTTTTCCGATAAGTCCCACCCTCCTGAAGACCTCGCCCTCAGACATGTGCTTGGAGTGATGTACGACTCCTTCATGGAGCTGCTTGACCTTGCTGCTTCATACAACATTTCATGGAAATACCCGGGAACATCCTACGGATGGCTTATTAAGGCGGAGAAGCGGCGTAAAGGGCTGTTCTGGCTTACTCCCCTGGAGCAGGCATACCGGATAGGTTTTATTCTTCGGGAGCATGAACTGGAGGAACTGAAGGTTCTCAGTGATGACCCGACGGTTGTCCATGCCTTGGACCATCCTGCCCGTTATCATGAGGGATACGGGATATCATTTCTGGTCAATGACTCATCTCTGCATCTTCCGGTACTGCATCTTGTCACTGAACTGATGAGCTTGCGGGAAAACAGATAATCGGCGCACGGGAGCAGCTGTATCATTCCGGCGAGGTGTCCGGTTGGTATGTCTATGTAAACATCAGATGATATGCCCCTAAAAGCAATTGTATTATAAAATTTATTTTATAATACGAAATATTTGTTATGCATATGTAAATTGTTATTAAATATATAGATAGATAGTGCTTCTTTCTG
>PWNW01000154.1 GCA_003557605.1 Spirochaetaceae bacterium | reverse complement strand
TCCACCGGGCATAGAGTATTATTGCGGTAGTTCCTATCTCAAAGGAACTACCGTCCTCGTACAGTTCCTCTGAAACAATTTCCCCATCTGCATGAAGCGACCACCCAATGAAGGTATAGCCTGGACGTTCAAACTGATTCTCAGGAAGCTCCTGGGCGGTGTTTTCCGTTATCCGTATCGGTTCCATTTCACCTTCTCCGCCGTTAGCATCAAAGGTAACTTCAAACCTCTCTAATTCAATCTCATCAAAATCATTACAGCCAAGCAGGCCAAAAATCACAACAAATCCTATGAGCAGTAATATGCTCCCTGTATGTGTTCTATTCATGATCCTATCCTCCTAGAAACCTATCCGTATTCCTGCCTGATACCCTAACAGCAGACCAACAGTATTCTGCTGAAAAACCATTGTAATTCTTGGAGCACCGCTGAAGCTGAAACTATCTCCTGCCTGTACAGTGATCTTTTGAGAAAACTGTATGCAGGGGTCAACATATGTCCTTGTAATTTCATTTCCATCCTGGAGTAATTCTCCGGAAAGCACATGGATAGCTATTCCTGCTGAAAGTTCAGGTATAAACGCCACCTGTTCTGACATGTGCAGGCGATACCCGAGACCGGCGGTCAGTACAATATCTTGGAAGGTCTCTATCCAGGGTCTGTTGGGACTGCCGTAATAGTATTCCGCAGCAATGAAGGGCTTGAAATCGTTATTATTGGGAAGCCCGATGTTCAGCTGAACCCCTCCGCCGAGTCCGCCTTTATACACATTTGAGTATTTCCCTACAGCCCAGTTCTGTGTAAAAAACACATCCATGGAAACCTCAGGTTTTTCACTGACTCTTCTTGGAAGCATCGGCCACACCTGGACCCATGCCTGGCTGTCAGCATCGAACTCAAACCGTCCGCTTCGACTCCAAAGCTCTCCGTCTGCAGACTGCTGAATAAAGACTGCATCCTTTGCTTTGTCGAAATCTATAAGAACTATGGAAGCTTGGGAATCAACAACCTTCCACAGATCCTCCTGCTCACCGTTCACCTGATACCGGTAGTACTCAATGCCTTCAGCTGCAGGAGGCATTCCAAGGATAATCTGCTCTGAAGCAGACAGCCCGAATGCACACATCACTGAAATGAGAATGAAAAGAACAGTCTTTCTGCTAATGTTTTTCATATTCGTCCTTACCTCTTCTAGGATTCTGCTGTGACACGCATCACAGAGGCTTCAGCGCTCACTTTTTCAATTGCTTATTAGAAGCCGATATACCTATAAAAAACTTAACATCATATTGAGAAAATATTTTGTAGGATAAAGGGAATGTTCTGTAGGAATGTGCGTAAAATCGGGTATTTTAGCGATGTTTGCTGAAAAAGAAACCGGAAGTGCTGAGAATTTAGGATTTCTCAGCAATCCGGTCAATCAGAGCTCGGGTATAATCGGGAAGGTCAGGAGGCCTTCTGCTGGATACCAGGTTCCCGTCGGTCACCACCGGTTTATCTTCCCAGAGGGCACCGGCATTGGTCATGTCGTCCCGTATTCCCGGAGTGCTGGTGACGACACGGCCCTTGAGAATCCCCGCTGATATTAACACCCAGCCGGCGTGGCAGATCTGGCCGATGACAGCTCCCCTGCCGTCCATGGCCCGGACAAGCTCCAGCACCTCCGGAAACCTCCTGATTTTATCAGGGGCCCATCCGCCGGGGACCAGGAGCACATCGTAGTCCTCCGGAACTGCATCCCCGTAGGCAATGTCGGATACCGCAGGCACCCCGTACTTCCCATGATATGTGATACCTCCGTCCTCCCCCGCCGTGGTGATGTCAGCTCCTTCCTCCTTCAGGCGGTAATATGGATACCAGAACTCCAGATCTTCAAAATCATGATGCACCAGGGCAAGCACCCGTGTTCCTTTCAGTCTCATAATTCCTCCAAATGCATGCATATGTCAGCTGCATAGCGTACTCGTTCGATATCTGCTCCCGGCGGTACTCCACCGGCAGCGCCAATTATTACATTCGGTTCACAGCAGGCCTCTTCAGCCACATACCGGGTAATTTTCATAAACGACTGTGCATCCCAGGAATCCAGGAACATCTCCCCGGGAAGCCCTCCCCAGAGAAGCACCTCCGGACCGGCATAGTCCCGTGCCTTCATCAGCATAGCCCCGCCCCTGGGGGGACAGCACACCCCTTCTATGCAGTCAGCTCCTGCCTCAGCGATCTCTCCCAGGAGGGCACCCGACCTGCCTCGCACCTTTACGAACAGCAGTCCTCCCCGCTGATGCACACCCCTTGAAATCTCCTCAATGCGGCCCAGCAGAGCCTCAATGCGGTCCCGGTCCGCAGGTGCATCCAGGTTGAGCTCCTCAATCAGGACATATACCGGCTGCACCGATGACCCAGAAGAAAGCTCCTTCACCTGGGACCCGCAGGAGGTTTCCCCCACAATCCAGGAAAAGAGTCCCAGATCATGGTAGATCTGGGCAAGAGTCTTCTGTGCATACAGCTTCGGCAGGCCTCCGCCGACATGGGCGTCCGCAAACCATTCGGTAAGATCAAACATGTACGACGGAAATCCTTTCCTGTACTGCTCCATGAACGCTGTTCCCCTTAGGTACAATATACGGCTTCAGGCCCAGGAAAAGCAAATCCATCCCGATATTGACCCCCCCGATAATTCCAGTACAATGACTGTATGGATATGCGCAGATTATTGCCGGTTTTTCTGCTATGTGCCCTGATGCCCGTATACGGCACCATTTACCAGGAGGGGATTGCCTCCTGGTACGGAGGCGAGTTCCACGGACAGCTTACGGCAAACGGGGAAATCTTCGACACCTACCAGATATCTGCGGCACACCAGGAGCTTCCCTTCGGGACCGTAGTCCGGGTGACCAACCTGGAGAACGGCCTCACCGTTGACGTGCGAATTAACGACCGGGGGCCGTTTTTCAAGGACAGGATTATAGATCTCTCCTATGCTGCGGCCGAACAGATCGACATGATCAGACCCGGAACTGCCCCGGTCACCCTGGAGCTCCTGTACACACCGAAGATACCCGAGGACCTGTACCACCGGGTACCGGATGTCGATTCCTACCGAATACAGATTGCAGCGTTCTCAGCACCTGAACGGGCTGAACGGGTCCGTCAGACCCTTGCGGAACAGGAACTCCATGGGGTTGTACGGGAGGGTGAGGACAGCCTCCATCGGGTATTTCTTGAAGGGGTAGCGAAACAGGATCTTGAGCAGACAGTAAGTCTGCTTGAAAATCTGGGATTCTCCTTTGTGCTCATCAGGGGGGAGCAGTAAAGAGGGGGAGTCAGCGACTCCCCCGGCAACTAGGAATAAATACTTTTATGGGACACCTATAGTATTACTTGAACTGCAGCGACATGTATACCCCATGGACGAAAGATTTTTCCATTTTATTGCTGTTGTACAGCATCCAGGCAGCACGGTACCCCGCATTCAGAAAATCAAAAAACGAAATACCCGCCTCAGCTCCTGCTGAGACATACATCTGCTGCGCATCAGCAGCCGCGGCATTCGCATTCTTTCCGTCGCTGTACCCGACATCAAGGAACAGACTCATCCTGGGGTACAGCCTGTCAGCAAACACCTCCGGGCCTGATACCCTGATGTCAAAGTTGTTTACCGCAGTGAAGGAACCCGCCATGGCAAACCGCTCAAGCCCCCTCATCTTGGAGCCGAGAGACGGGCTGTCCTGAGCAAAGAGCGGAACATCAGAATCAAAGTGAAGGAACAGGTCACCTCGGACCCTGTTTGCCAGATATACAGCAAAGGTATTCCTTCCGGAATCAGCCCTGCTGACAAACAGCGGAAGATATCCCGTTACCGAGGTGCTCAGCAGTGAATAGCTGCTCTTTCCGTAGATATCATTCAGCAGCCATTTCGGGGCATGGTGAAACTCAAGTTCCGCAATGACTCCCCGAGGTATGATCCCGTCATAGTCAGTCGCATCAAGGATCACCCCTGTCTTCAGAGCGTTTGACCATATCCCGCCGGATTCAGGAGAATCAAAGAGAGTAATATAGTCAATTGATCCGGTGTCTGGATACACCTCGACTCTTCCTGCCAGACCTCCGTAGAGGGTGAGAAAGTCCTTGCCGGTTTTTTCCCGCCGCAGGAATCCCTGGCTGAAGATCACCTCCCAGCGGCCGGTCCATATAGTCAGCACATCCGGAGGGACCGTCTTCTCAAGACCGTCCTCGTCCTTCCATACATCCCGGCTGTAGTATGCGCCGCCGACAAGAAATCCAACGGCGGTCCTGTTCTCCGGCAGCAGTGATATCCCCGTGTATACTCCCCCAATCTCCACCATCGTGGGCACCGCCCCCCCGAGCAGTTCACTGTGGGTGTCAAAATCTCCGATCTGCAATGAGAGATCAAGGCCTGATGCAGTTGAAGCCGCGGCCAACGCGGCTATAAGGATGCATATTCTGCGAATCATGATTTCTCCTTATTCCTGATTACGGGATTATATCATGTGCGGAAAAAAAAGCGAATGTAATACTGAAGAAGATTCCTCCTTCCTGGAGAGATTGATTTATTGACAGATATCCAGTTTTTTCATATATTCTTGTCTGCGGGCCTATAGCTCAGTTGGTTAGAGCAACGGACTCATAATCCGTGGGTCGTAGGTTCAAGTCCTACTGGGCCCATAGTCAGACCGGGAAATGCTCCCGGTCTCTTTTTTTTTACCGCCAGGACATCTGCAGCCTTGCTGAGTCAGCCCGTCTCCACTATAATCCCCCACATGCGCAGAGTACGTCTGTTTATCCCAATAACATTTGCCGTTACCTGGATATGCTGGTGGGCCCTCGCTTGGTTTACTGCGTCAGGCCGCACCGAGTTCGGCAGTCCCTTCTCCATGGTGCTGTTCATCCTAGGAGGAAGCGGACCGACGGTCGCAGCATATCTTTCTGCCGCCCGTACCCCGGAGGAGGGCTCACTCAAGGAGTTCCATTCCCGGGTGCTTGCATGGCGGGCTTCATGGGTATGGAAAGCCTATGCCCTGCTGCTTCCCCTGGTGCTGGGACTGGTGATCATCTCTGCAGCACAGGCCGCCGACAGCGGGTTTCTCCAACGAAATCCCCTGAGGCCTCCCTATCTTTTCATCCCCCTGTTTTTCACCTCAATCGTCATGGGCGGTCTTGAGGAGTTCGGATGGAGGGGAGTCATGCAGGAATCCCTGAAGGACCGCTTTTCTCTTCCTGCTCTGAATCTAATAATCGGGCTGACCTGGGCGTTATGGCACCTGCCGCTGTTTTTCACCACCGGATTGGCACATCAGGGCAGCTCCTTTTTGTTCTATACCCTCTCAGCGGTTGGGTACAGCGCCATGCTCACCCGGCTGTATGCTTCCACACGAAGCATCCTGCTGTGCGTCATCTTCCATGCTTCTATCAATGCCTCAGGCGGCATCGGCGCCTCTGTGCCTCTGGGAGAAGCAGGCCTGCTGCCCCTGCAGTCCGCAGTGCTGCTGCTTGCAGGCACCGTCATTCTGCTGACCAGCCGCAGAGGGAGACACCTCTCTTGTTAACATGCGGGCCATTGTGTAAGATGGATGCATGTACAGACTGCTGTTCTTCAGGATATCAGAGGGTGAGGCGGCACTTCGCTTCGGCATAACCTGGCGCATCATATTTTCCCTGATCGCACTGCTGTTCTTTGTCATCGCCTTCTCCGGACAAACCGTTGCATGGGCAGCTCTTGTCTTCGGCATATTCTCCGCAGCTTCAGCGCTCTATACCGAACAATGGAAGTTTCATCAAGAATCACAGCTGACCAGCAAAATTGGCGTCTGGCCTGTCATGCGGACAAAAACCTATGATATTTCATCAGTTTCATCAGTGATCATTGAGACTCCCAGGAACATCGTCGCCCGGGATCTTGCAAAAAAGTCCTGGGCCTCAGGGCATGAACGGATGGGAAACATTTTTGACAGGCGGGTAGTCCGGCTCATCCTGCAGAGAAGCGAGGGAGATTCAATTACCCTCTATGCAGAACCTACCAGAAAAACCGAGAGCATGACGGAACTGGCTGCACAGCTGGCTGAGTTTCTGGATGTGCCCTACCAAAAAATCGATCAGTAGCAAGTATGCAGCCGGTCACATGTGACCGGCTGTTTCATCTACTTGCCAAGCTTGTCGCTTATCAGGAAACAGGCAACAGTATGCTCAGGAGCAGCTTCCACCAACGGAGGAGCCTGCTGCCGGCATTTTTCCATCACCTGGGGACATCGGGCTGAGAATATGCACCCCTTGGGCGGATTGATCGGGCTGGGCACATCACCCTCAAGGATAGTCCGCTGTCTTTTCATACCGTATTTCGGAATTGGTATGGCAGAAAGCAGGGCCTTGGTATAGGGATGCAGGGGACTGGTGAAGATCGTATGACTGGTTGTGGTCTCTACGATCTTGCCGAGATACATAACCCCGACACGGCTGCTCATATGCCTCACCACACTGAGGTCATGGCTGATGAACATGTAGGTAAGACCGAGACGCTTCTGAAGGTCCTGGAGGAGATTCAGGATCTGCGCCTGAATTGATACATCAAGGGCACTTACCGGTTCATCGCAGACAATAAACTTCGGATCAAGCGCAAGAGCGCGGGCAACCCCGACACGCTGTCTTCTCCCGCCGTCAAGCTCATGGGGAAAACTGTTGACAAGACGCTTGCTCAGACCCACCAGGTCCATCAGCTCTGCAACCCGTTTTGCTCCCCCCTGATTCCTGTAGAGGTTGAACACCCGAAGGGGCTCAGCAATGATCTCACTGATGCTGATACGGGGGTCAAGTGAAGCAAAGGGATCCTGAAAGATGATCTGCATGTCCTTGCGGAACTGGCGCATCTGGTTTCGGGTGAGCTTCAGTATATCCTTTCCTTCAAAATAGAGCTCCCCGGAGGTAGGTTCCACCAGCCTCAGCACCGCACGTCCAGTGGTGGACTTGCCGCAGCCGCTCTCCCCCACAATGCCGAGGGTCTCGCCTTTGGCGATATAGAAGCTGATGTCGTTCACCGCCTTGAGCAGTCCCTTTTTTGTATGAAAATCCTTATGCAGGTTCTTAACTTCCAATACATGTTCCATGCTGCTACTCCTCATACCCAGGCACCAGACCTTCATATATCAGGCAGCTTACCACATGCCCGCTGGAAATTTCCGTATTTGCCGGAACCTGCTGGGAACAGATATCCTGCGCCAGCGGGCATCTCGGATGAAATCGGCATGCCGGAGGAAGGTCCGTCGGATCCGGCATCAGCCCCTTGATCGGGGTGAGCCGGTCAACCTCCTCATCAAGGCTTGGAATTGATCCGAACAGCCCCCTGGTATAGGGATGCTTCGGGTCAGTGAAAAGGCTCTTCACATCGGCATATTCAATAACAGATCCCGCATACATAATGGCCACATGGTCGCAGGCTTCTGCAACGATGCCCAGGTCATGGGTTATCAGCATCATGGCGGTGCCGAACTCCTTCCTGAGTGACTGCATCAGTTCAAGCACCTGGGCCTGGATGGTCACATCCAGCGCTGTGGTGGGCTCATCAGCAATCAGCAGCTCCGGGTTGCATGACAGGGCCATGGCTATTCCCACCCGCTGCCGCATTCCGCCGCTAAACTCATGGGGATAATCTCCTTCACGGTTGCTGGGAATACCTACCAGTTCAAGCATCTTCGCCGACTGCTGCTGCGCCTCCTTTCGGCCAACCCGCTGGTGCAGCATAACCGCCTCCTCAATCTGGTAGCCCACAGGCATAACCGGATTGAGGGAGGTCATCGGGTCCTGAAAGATCATTGAAATCTTGTTGCCCCGAATCCGCCGCATCTGATCAGGTTTCTTTTTCAGCAGATCATTGTTCTTAAAGAGAACCTCTCCTCCCACAATCTTTCCGGGAGGATTTGGAACCAGCTGGATGATTGAAAGCGCAGTGGTGGTCTTGCCCGCACCGGTTTCCCCCACAAGACCCAGGGTCTCTCCTTTCTGTATCGAGAGCCTGAGGTCCGTAACCGCCTGCACGGTTCCTCCATCTGTCCTGTATTCTACTGTCAATCCCTTAATTTCAAGAAGGTTGTCAGACATTCAGTGTCCCCCTCGATTACTGCTTCAGCCGAGGATCAAGCGCATCACGCAGTCCGTCGCCGAGCAGGTTCAGAGCAAAAATGGTGATCATGATCGCAATACCGGGAAAGGTCGCAATATGGGGAGCCGTTCTGATGAACATTCTTCCGCCGGAAAGCATGGCGCCCCATTCCGGGGTGGGAGGCTGGATTCCCAGGCCGATAAAGCTCAGACCTGCTGCCGAGAGTATTGCGATGGCCACCCCGATGGTCCCCTGCACGATAATTGGGGCCATTGCATTGGGAAGCACATGCTTGAAGATGATCCGAAAGTCCTTGGCCCCTACCGCACGGGCTGCTTCAATAAACTCCTGTTCCTTAATGGAGATGACAGAAGCCTTGACGATACGTGCGTAAATAGGAATGGAACTGATGCCCACGGCAATCATAACGTTCACCAGACCTCCGCCGAAGGCGCTGACAATGGCGATAGCCAGAAGTATTGCCGGTATTGCCAGCAGCACATCCATCAGGCGCATGATGATGTTGTCAAGCTTTCCCCCGTAGTATCCCGACACTGCACCGAGAAACCCTCCTGCGATAACCGATATGCTCACTGCAACAAATCCGACCTGGAGTGAAATCCGGGTCCCGTAGATAATCCTGCTGAAAATATCCCGTCCGAGCTCGTCGGTCCCAAGCCAGTGGTCCCTGCTTGGTGATTCTGCGATTCTGCGCAGGTTCTGGGTGCGGTAGCTGTATGGGGCCGCCACATCGGCAAATATTGCCGTCAGTATGATAATAACTATCACCGTAAGTCCGAACATGGCCATCCGGTTTTTCTTCAGCCGATGCCAGACCTCTGCCCACTGCCCCCGCTGCTTCGGGGCCTTCGCCTGGATCCCGTTGGTCACCCCGGCCTGTTCAGAAGCGCCCCCTATTGAATAGCCGGCCTCAGGATGAGGAGGCTGCTGATCTTTTTCTTTATCCTTGTCCATACTGTTCTCCGACTACTTGTACTGAGCCTTGATCCGAGGATCAATATAGGCATAGAGGATATCAACCACGAGGTTCACCACACTGAAGGCTACGGCAAGGAGAAGCACCCCTGCCTGCACCATGGGAAAATCCTTCTGCCGTATCGCGTCTACCATCAGCCTGCCCACTCCCGGCCAGGCGAACACTGTTTCGGTAAGCACCGCACCGCCGAGCAGCGCCCCGAACTGAAGACCAATTACCGTGATAACCGGTATGAGGGCATTTTTCAGGGCATGGCGGTTTATTACAACCCGTTCATCAAGTCCTTTCGCACGGGCTGTCCGTATATAGTCCTGCCGTATCACCTCAAGCATGCTTGAGCGGGTCATACGGGTGATAAGAGCCGCTGAGCTGGTGCCCAGGGTTATCGCCGGCATGAGCAGATGCCAGAACGTGCCGATTCCGCTTGAGGGAAGCCAGCCGAGATATACGGAAAACAGCAGTATCATCATCAGCCCCTGCCAGAAGTTCGGCATGGACACACCCACCAGGGCAAGGGTCATTGCTGCACCGTCGAAGAATGAGTACTGCCGTATAGCAGAGATGATTCCAACAGGAATCCCGATGGCAACGGCAATGAACACCGCCGTTGCCGCAAGCTGAATCGTCGCAGGAAAGCGGGAAAACAGTTCCTCCGCAACAGGTCTGCGCGTCAGCAGGGATCTCCCGAAATCTCCCTGAACAGCGTTTCTCACGAAATTGAAGAACTGCACCAGAAAGGGATCATCTAGTCCCATCTGAGTCCGCAGTGCTGCAACTTCGGCTTCAGGCGCCCTTTCTCCAAGCATGATCTTTGCCGGATCGCCGGGAGTAAAGAACATGATGGAAAAAACAATAAATGAAACACCCAGCATGACCGGGATCAGCAGCAGAAGCCGCCTAATAATATATCTGTACATACTGTTCCTTCACCGCAGGAGAAAATGGTAAAAACCGCCCGCCCCTGCAGAACAGGAGCGGACGGAACATATTATTCAATGAATATCCATGAAGAAGCAACAATTACTTGTTGTACACACCATAGAGGCCGTGATGTCCGGCAGAATGGGGAACAAATCCCTGAACCCAAGCGCGGGTTGCATTCAGGTCATCCCTGAAAGCTAGGAATACCCAGGGGGCTTCTTCAAAAATAATTTCCTGTGCCCGGGCATATGCAGCTTCACGTTCAGCAAAATCTGGGCTTTCCTTTGCAAGGTCAAGCAGTCTGTCTACTTCATCATTGCCCCAGAACGTTCTGTTTCCGGCATCGCCGAACTGTGAGCTGTGGAACAGGGAGTACAGGCCGTAGTCTGCATCACCGGTTACCGCAACCCATCCGAGCATAAACATATCGTGCTCACCCTGGGCAGTCCGGTCCAGGTAGGGAGCAAACTCCATAATCTCAATTCTCGTGGTAATTCCCACCTGAGCAAGCTGTTCCTGGAAAATCTCAGCATATCGGATTCTTATCGGGTTGTCATTGGTCCAGATAGATGTGGTGAATCCGTTAGCATATCCTGCCTCAGCAAGCAGTCTCTTTGCCTCATCAGGATCATATCCGTAACCGGGGAGATCCTGGTTAGCGAACATAACTGTCGGAGCAAGAGGTCCCTTTGCTGCAGAAGCGTATCCCTGGAATGCAACTTCGGTTGCCAGTTCAACATCAAGAGCAAGGTTGATTGCCCGGCGTACCCGCAAGTCATCAAAGGGTTTCTTTTCTGCGTTGAAGCCCATGTAGAACGTAGTAAGACCGACAGTCTGGTAGGTGGTCAGCGCATCATTTGCAGCAAGACCGCCAAAGTCATTGGGCCCTACATCATAGATAATGTCAGCTTCGCCAGTTTCAAGGGCGATTGCACGGTTTGTGTCCTCAGCAATAAACCTGAAGCGGATTCTTTCCGACATAGCAGGTCCCTTATGGTAGCCGTCATACCGTTCAAGAACGATTGCATCACCGCTTCTCCATTCAACGAATTTGAAAGGACCGGTTCCTACAGGATTACGTCCGTAGTCTTCGCCTGCGGCTTCAACAGCCTTTCTGTTGATAATTGCTGTAGCAGGGTGTCCAAGATGTGCAATGAAAGGCCCGAAGGGGAAGTTCAGCACCATCTTGAAGTTGTAGTCGTCGATTACTTCAACACGGTCAAGGGCTGCAACCAGGAACGCTGCAGGAGCATTGATTTCGCGCATCCGTTCAAAGGTGTACTTCACGTCATGGGAGGTAAGTTCTTCTCCATTGTGGAATTTCACGCCCCGCTTCAGGGTGAAGAGAAATTCCGTGGGGCTCACTACCTCATAGCTTTCAGCCAGACCAGGCTGAATTTCAAGATCTTCAGTCTGATGCATCAGGGTCTCATAGATCTGCTTCATGACCCGTGCTGACGGCTGATCATTAGTCCTCTGGGGATCCAGAGACCTTGCATCAGCTCCCATTACCACTTCAAGAGTTCCCTTGTTAGCGGGTTTTTCATCAGTGACCTGCTCAGCAGCTCCTCTTGCAGCAAGGGGAGAAGCCAGCAGCACTGCCAGCAGAGAAAATACTAAAAGTTTCTTCATCCATGTACCTCCATAATTGTTTTACATGTTTTAATACCGTGAATCAGAATACAACTCATTTGTTTGCTGGTCAATATAGTTAACCAATAATTTACTCCATTATCATATTCTCAAGCTCAATGGAGATAATCTCAATTTCTCTGAGAACCTGCAGCACCCTGAAGGCTGCAGACTGCTCTGAAAGGATTACCCTACGCATGGCCGAGGAATCAGAAAGGCCTGAAGAGAACCGCAGCTGCTCATCCTCACGGTCATGCCTGAACAATGCATATTCATCCAGAAGCACCGAAAGAGAAAACATCAGGTTATCTATTTCAGCCTGCAGTTCTGCAATCCTCAAGTCAACCGAAAGAACCGCCTCCTGCACCTTCATTTCCGCCTGGCGTATCTGTTCATCAACCACTGCTCCGGTAAATCGGGAGGTCCTGCGAAACAGATCAGGGACCTGCATCGTCACAGAGACTGAAAGCACCGAATCTGAAGAAAAGAGCTTGCCGTAGGAATCCTCAAAGGTATTTCCTCCAGGGGCTTCCAGTCTCACCGATGCGCCTATCCTCGGAGCATCTGAGGGACTGCCCATCAGACGGTCCAGCCGGGCGCTGCGGAGGTCCCGCTGAGCTTCCCGGTAGTCCGGGTCACGGAACAGCATCCGGGACCTGATCTCTTCATCAGCAGCAAGGGGGTGCAGGGCAAACCGCTGAGCAGCAGAAACCACCGAGGCATCGGGAAGCAGGATTCTCCCTGCATACACCTCAGAAGACCCGTAGAGTTTTTCCAAAGATGCCTCTACCGACATGATTTCCTTGTTCACTTCAGAAATATTGAGCAGCTGCTGGTCCTTCTGAAGCAGCAGTCTCCGATAGTCGCTCCTGCTGATCAGGCCCCGTTCAATATTCTCCTCGGCATCCTCAATGTCCTCGGCAAGCAGTTTCAGCTGCTCATTGGCAAGATACCGTGTTTCCATCAGCGTCTGCCGCAGATCAAGAAGTCTCAGGGACTGGAGCACAAGCTGGTCCCGTGCCTGGGTGAGGGAATCAAGGGTGCCCTCAAGGGTTATCTCCTCCTGCTGTCTGCGGCTGTTCATGTGATCAGTTCTGATGATCCCAGGACCAAGCAGCAGGGGCTGGTCAATTGATGCGGTGAGAACCGGATTCATGTTCCATGACCAGCTCCCCCCTGTCTCGCTCATGGATGATTGATGGGCAAACTCCATCCTCACGGACCCTGCAGTTGGAAGCTGCTGGGCCACCGCAGCACCTATATTGAAGGAATGGGCCTGATCAGGCTGCTGGGGCAAAGGATCAGGATCTCGACGAAATCCGTAGAGAGGATTCTGGATAGAGGGATTCTGAATGGAAACTGAAGGCCGTGCCCGGGCCTGCAGGTCCGCTAAACTTGCCTGCTGGATCCGGTATACCGACTGCAGCTGCCCCAAAGAGGGGCTGCTTCTCAGAAGAAGACTCGAAAGCATCGGCGCAGATGAAGACATGGTCATCTCCTCCTGACTGCCGGATGATTCGGTCCACTGGAGAAAAAACTCCTCAAGGGCAGGAAAATCCACCTGGGTTTCTGCCATTCTCTCACCGGTGACGCAGCACATCAAATCAGGATACCCGGGAACAAAGGCCCCATCAGCAGCTTCCGCTCTGGGGGCTGAAACCAGCACGATTCCCGCAGCTGCAATGACCAGCAGGGGCTTTGCAGCCGGAAGCAGGGCTCTCTGCCGGGCCGGTTCGGTCTTCTCAGATGCTTTCCGGTCGTAAATCAAGCCGTAGAGCATGGGAATGACCACCAGGGTCGTGATTGTCGAAAACACCAGCCCGAAAATGATGGTGCTGGCCATGGGTCCCCACACCACGGAGGTGCCCCCGATACCCACGGCAGTGGGAAGCAGCCCCATGATAGTAGTTAACGAGGTCAGCACGATCGGCCTGAGCCGGGTGGATGCACCGGAAATAACTGCTTCTCTCACCGGCATGCCGTCCTTGCGCCGCTGGTTGATGAAGCTGATAAGCACAATTGCATCATTAACCGCAATTCCCGCCAGGGCAACCCCTGCATAGATTACCGTTGTGGACAACGGAGTCCCGGTAACAGCAAGAAAGAGAATGACCCCCACAAAGGCAAAGGGTACGGAAAGAAGAATCAGAAAGGGCTGGGAATAGCTGTTGAACTGGGTTCCGAGGATCAGGTAGATCAGAAACACCCCGAGGGTGAATATCCTGAGAATGTCGATCAGCAGGTCCTGGAACTCGCTGAATTCTCCTCCGGTCTGCAGTTCTGCTCCGGGAAACCGGGCTGAAAGCTGATCATTCCACAGCGCAGCTACTGCCCGGTCAACCGCACCAAGGTCCACCTGTTCTGAGGCATCTGCGGTGAGGGTCAGTTCCCGTTTTCCGTCCACCCTGCTGATGCTTCCCAGGGAGGTATCCTGCACAATTCGGGCTACACTGGAAAAGGGAATCAGCCTGCCGTCGACGGTGGGAATCACCGACTGCTCAAGCTGAATAAAATCTCCCGGTGCCCCGTCATCAAACCGCAGCACCACATCTATCTCTTCATTGTTGAGAAAGAAAGTCCCCACTGGAAGACCGTCAAACCGCGCCCTGATAAAATTCCCGATCTGGGCTGTATCCAGTCCAAAAGCTGAGGCCCGCTCCTGGTCTATGCGTATCTGGAGTTCAGGGCTTCCGGAGGTAAAGTCATCTTCAATATTGGTCACTCCCGCAACCCCTTCCAGAAGAGCTCTGATTTCCGCAGAAGCGCCCTGAAGCTGGGAAATGTCATCCCCTGATATCCTGTAGCTGATCGGTGCAGAGGTTGGAGGTCCGTTCTGGGCCTTGCGGTAGAGCACCTGTTCAGGTCCGGCTATGTAGTATGCCGCCCACTGGACCTCCTCAATGATCTCATCTATGCTCCTCAGGCGTCCTTCATCCTGCTCGAACAAATCCACGGTGATCTGGGCAATATTCGAATTTGCGGTGCTTCCTGCACCGCCGGTCGCAGTTCCGATGCTTGACCGCATTGATGATATCTCCCCCTGATCTTTCAGCGAGAGGATCACCTGTTCAAATTCAGAAACAATCTCATCGGTCCGGTCAAGCGGTGTGCCGACAGGCATGGTGATGTCAATGGAGAAGTAGCTGAAATCCTCAGCGGAAAAGAGGTCCTGCCGTAACGTTCCGGTAAGACTGAATACCACAGCAGAAACGGCAAGCACCGTAAGAAGAACCTTTTTCTTGTGATTGTAGAGGGAGGAGATCCTCCGCTCATATCGCTTGCGGAATATCTTAAACCACCATCCAGGGGGACGCTTGCGCTGTTTTTCCTTGCCCCAGTCGGCAAAATGGCTCGGAAGAAAGAACAGGGCCTCTCCAGTGCTGGCAATCAGCGCAATGGTGACTGTCAGAGGAATTACCCTGAGGAACCTGCCGATGGTGCCGGGGATCAGCATCAAGGGAAGGAACGCGGCAATAGTTGTGGCAGTTGCCGCAATAACCGGAAGGACCACCTGGTTTGTCCCGGCTATCGCCGCGTCATGGCGGCTGAGGCCCTGCTGCCTGAGGCGGTAGGAATTCTCAATGATGACAATGGCATGGTCCACAATAAGTCCCAGCACAAGCACCAGTCCAAAAAGGGTGTTGGTGTTGATGGTCTCCCCCAGAAGATCAAGGATCAGAAATGTCAGCGCAAAGGTGATCGGCACCCCTAGTGCGGTTATCAGGGCATTTCTGAATCCGATGAACAGCCACAGGATAACCAGCAGCAGCAGCAGACCGAGAAACGCATTGCTGGTCAGCACCGCAAGGCTGGAGGCAATCTGGACAGTTGAATCGTTGAAGAGATTGATCTTCATGCCCGGCGGAAGCTGTGATTCGAGCTGTTCGACAATCGCCCTGGTGCCGTTTACCACCGTCACCGAACTTCCCCTGGGAACCTTGGTGACCCGAAGGCTCACAGCACGCTCTCCGTCATACCGGGAAATCGGAGAATTGGGATTAAACCCGTCTACCACTGAAGCAATATCGCTGACACGCACCATCCCGCCGCTCTCTTCGGAGCGACGCACTATAACCTGGCTGAAATCCTCCACGGATGAAACAGAGCCGAGGGTCCTCAGCAGGTACTCCCGGGTTCCGGTTTTGAGTGTTCCCCCAGGGATGGCCTGATTCTGGTCCTGCACAGCCCTGAGCACTTCCGTGGGAGTCATCCCCAGGGCGGCAAGCCTCCTGGGATCAGTATCAAGGATGATCTGTCTGTCCGGGGCCCCGACGATATCTACATCGCTGACGTCCCGTACCCGAAGCAGGCGGTCGCGAAGCAGCCGTGCCTCCCGTCTCAGTTCGCTGTATGAAACGTCCCCGCTGAGGACCACCTCAATGACCGGCAGAAAATCTGCTGATGAAAAATCATCAATCACCGGGGTCAGAACTCCGTCGGGGAGCTGCACCTGACTGAACCGGGTCTGTGATTCCTGATAGAGGGAACGGAATTCATCATTTGAGATCCCGTCGTCAAACTCTATGCGCACCACCGACAGCCCTTCACTGGTAGTGGATCTAATTCTCCTGAGCCGGTTGATTCCCTGGAACTGGTTCTCTATCGGGATGGTGACGGTTGTCTCCATGTCCTCAGCACTGACCCCGGGATAGGGTACAATGATGTTCACCCAGAAAAAGGGGACTTCGGCAAACTGCTCCTGGGGAAGCTGAACAACGCTGAACACCCCTAAGGCAAGGAGCGCTACCATCAGGATGTTCACCAGAACCGGACGGGTTACGGAAAATCTTCCGATGGAGAATCCTTCTCCTGACAGAGGAGTCTTCTGCATATCTGACATGGCGGCTCCTCCTTAGTTGCTCGTCGGTCCGGTGACAGCGGCATCTCCGCTGCGGATCCGTGACAGCCCGCTGACAAGCACTGACTTGCCGATAAGGCTGATACTTTCATCCGCAGTTGATACCGATGCAAACTCGCCGTACTCATCAATCACATCAACATGCACCAGTAAAGCCTGTCCGTTCTCTACAATGAACACTCCGGCTTTTCCGTCCCGGTAAACCAATGCAGCGCCGGGAACAATGGGCATTGCAGGGGCATCCTCCTGGAATATCACCACCTCAGCGGTCATGCCTGCCCGAAGCACCTCGGGTGCCGGGTTTGGCGCATCGACGACAACACTCCAGCTTCCTGTTCTCAAGTCGCTTCCGGCACTGATGGCCGTCACTGTCCCCTCTGCAGTCAGCACCCTTCCAGGCACCTGTATCCGCACTTCCGCCCTGGCTCCTTCACGTATCTGAAATATCTGGCTCTGACCCACTGAGAGGGTTACCCGAAGAGATTCAAGGTCAACGATACGGGCTACCTGGGTACCCGCAGCCAGCTGATCGCCTATCACCAGATTAGGACTTCTCTGGGAAACCCTTCCTGAAATCGGCGTTGATACCCGTGCGGCTTCCACCGACTCTCTCACCTGGGTGAGCTGGGCGTCAATTCCGTCCAGGCTGGCCTTTGCCTGGTTGAGTTCCCGTTCCGAGAGACCTCCCCGTGAGAAAAGCGCCTGCTTTGACTCAAGATCAGCCTGTGCGGCATTCCGCTGCAGCTCAAGCTGCCTCATCTGCAGGGCAGAGACAGTATCATCAAGGGTCAGCAGGACATCGCCCCGGCTGAATGTCTGTCCCAGTTCAAAGCTGATGGAGCGAATAGTGCCGGCGGTACGGGTCCTGACTACCGCCTCCTGTCTTCCTTCGATAATGCCGCTTCCGACTACCCGGTCCCGAAGCACCGATTCTCGAACCGGAACAGCAGAAGCAACCAAGGGTGCATAATCAGTAGCACCGCTTACTTCATCGGCTTGGGCAGACCCCTCTTCAGCTGAACAGCCCTGTAGCAGAAGCAGCCCTGCAAGTACAATCAGCAGTGCGGCAGTTAGTTTCTTCATGTTTCCCCCTTTGGTCCCCGTCAGCACAGACAAAAATGCTGTGCTGAAAAAACTTTTTTCTATATTTTTTATAAGTATAATCAAAGCAATACAGAGGAGGAAATAAAAAAATGGTTATTTTCCCGGTTTTTTGCTCTCCCCTCCGGCAGTCTGCCTGGGTTTTTTCTCCTTAATGA
>PWNW01000197.1 GCA_003557605.1 Spirochaetaceae bacterium | reverse complement strand
CATGCTGGTACTGCCCCACCCCGATGGACTTGGGATCAATCTTTACCAGTTCCGCAAGGGGATCCATAAGTCTTCTGCCTATGGAGACCGCGCCTCGGACGGTGACGTCATGGTCAGGGAACTCCTCCCTGGCTGTCTGGGATGCGGAGTATACCGATGCTCCGCTCTCATTGACCATCACAACAGGGATGTCAGGAAGGGCTTCCTTGAGGAAAGCCTCAGCTTCCCGGCCTCCGGTGCCGTTGCCCACCGCAGCTGCTTCAATCCGGTATTTTTTTACAAGCTCCTTCACCGTCTGAGCTGAGGCATGCACCTGGTTCTTCGGCATCAGGGGATAGATGACCCCGTCATAGACCAAATCCCCCTTGTCGTCCAGGCAGACGATCTTGCATCCTGTCCTCAGTCCAGGGTCCAGTGCCAGGATGCGCTTCTGTCCCATGGGCGGGGCAAGCAGCAGTTCCCTGAGGTTCTCGCTGAAAACCCGTATGGCTTCGGTGTCAGCCCGCTCCCTGCATTCATTGCGCAAAGCTGTTTCCAGTGAAGATGAGGTTAGGCGGCGGTATGCGTCAGCCGCAGCTTCCATGACCTGTGCTGAAGCGGCATTTCCTTCAGCAGAGGCACCCTTGAGCACCATGGGAATCAGCACATCCAGGGCCAGTTCCTCATCGGGAAGAAAATGGGTTATCAGGAAGGCTTCTTCGCTTCCCCGAAGCACCGCAAGTATCCTGTGGGACGGAGCTGATGCAGCTGCTTCGCAGTACTCAAAATAGTCCCGGTATCGTGCCGCTGCAGGGTCCTTCTTTTTCACCGATACCACGCGGGAGGTGATCATCCCCCGGGTCCTGAAGAGCTCCCGCAGGGCCTCACGAATTTCCTTTGTTTCGTTGAACTGCTCTGCCAGAATATCACGGGCACCGGCAAGGGCCTCTTCAGCACCTAAGGACTCTGAAACGTACTGCTTCGCTTCCTCCGTCACCTCGCCAATGCTGCATGGCAGGCACCCTTTTCCTGTTCCCTTTTCAAGAAGCCAGTCGGCCAGGGGCTGCAGTCCAGCTTCCCGTGCTGCAAGTCCCCGGGTCCGCTTTTTCGGACGGTAGGGGAGGTAGATGTCTTCCAGTTCCGTCAGGGTATCTGCCTTCCTTACTGAAGCCTCAAGCTCTTCAGTAAGCAGCTCCCTGGTTTTCAAAGAAGAGAGAACTGCCTCTCTTCTGCTTTCCAGAGCCTCATAGGTCTCCCGGGCATCACGGATTTCTACGATCCTGACTTCGTCGAGCTCTCCTGTGGCTTCCTTGCGGTACCGTGCAATGAAGGGCACCGTTGCCCCTTCATCAAGAAGCCGGATGACCGCTTCCACTTGTTTTCCTGATACAGCAGTCTTCCCGCTGATATGTTCAATCATCTGTGCATTCATGGAGTGAGCATACCATAAAACCCGTGGGAGAGTCACATGTCAGGCTTCAGTTTCTTCAGTTCCTTCAGCAGTTCCCTGTCCTTTCCTGCAGGCATTTCAATCTCCTGGGCGCTGAGGCCGGTGATTCCCATTACCAGGGATGTTACCCTGGGACCGCAGAAGGCGCCCTGGCACTGTCCCATGCCGGCCCTGGTCCTGCGCTTAACTGCATCAAGGGAGTCAATAGGAATGCCCCTGGAAAGTGCATCTGCAATGGTTCTCTCCCGTACCTGCTCGCATCGGCAGACTACCCGTTCAGGGTCTCCTTCAGGAAGGTCCAGCAGGTCTTTGATCTCCTTCATGGGCTGAAGCGGACCAGGGAGGGTAATGGGGGCACGCAGGGCATGAAATGTCTGCTTCCGTGCACCGATATATCCCGCAGTCTGCATTGCCTCCCTGATCATTTCCGCTGCTGCAGGCGCACTGGTGAGCCCCGGGGATTCGATCCCCGCCGCCTGGAAAAAACCGGGAAGTGTTCCTTCCCCGATGATGAAGTCCTTCCGGTCGCTTGCAGGACGCACTCCGGAGAAGACCCTGATCAGTGCAGAGAGATCCAGAGACGGAACGGTTTTCAGTGCCTGACGGTATATGCCCGCAAGCTGTTCATAGGAGCTGCCGGTATCTTCACGGTCCTGTGTATCCTGTGCATTGGGACCTATGAGCAGATTGCCCCAGGTCGTGGGGGTGACCAGAACCCCCTTGCCCTTGGACGAGGGGGTCTGGAACAGCACGGAATGTATCCCCTCAGCTGATCCCCTTCGAAGAAGCAGGTATTCCCCCTTCCTGGGCCTGATGGTGAAGCTGTCATCACCCGCCATGCGGGAAATTACATCACTGTAGAGACCTGCGGCATTGAGCACCGCAGGAGCAGAGAACACCGCAGTTTCTCCGTCCGGCAGGGTGCAGGCAACCCGGTATCTAGTTCCGGTATGCTCAATGGAGACTGCTTTGCTGCGAAGCCGGAGGACAGCACCGTTGGTCAGTGCGTTCTCCATAAAGCCTGCAGCTGCTTCGTAGGGGCTGACAATTCCTGCTGAGGAGCATCTGAGGGCTTCCCTGACGCTGGTGCTTACCAGGGGTTCCCGGTCGGTCACCTGCTTTGAAGTATGTATTTCAAGCTGCTCCTCTCCCATGGCCCTCCCGTTTTCAAGGAGGTCCTGCAGCACCTCCTGTTCTTCTTCGCTGCAGGCGAGGACGTAGGACCCGGTTTGACGGTAGGGAAATCCCAGTTCTTCCGAGAGCTGGCGGTACATCCGGTTCCCCCGGAGGGAGAGCTGGGCTTTCAGGCTTCCTATAGGGGAGGAATATCCCCCATGGACAATGCCGCTGTTGGCACGGGTGGCGCCCATGGAGATATCACGGGCCTGCTCGAGAAGGAGCACTGAACTGGAATACCTGCTCAGCTCCCGGGCTGCGGCGGTCCCGGTAATTCCACCGCCGATGATGATTACATCATATTCCCTACGCATACCCGGTCCCTACTCATCCGCATGGGTGAGAATAGACTTCACCCTGCCCACCGTCCCGTCGGTCAGCCGCACCTTGATGCCGTGGGGATGAAATGACGATGATGTGAGAATACGGTCAACGGTGCCTTCGGTGAGCGCACCGGTCCTCTGATCCTGCTTCTGCACCACTTCAACGCGGTTACCCGGGGAAATGCTGTTTCTGTATCTTCCGTCCATAGGGTCTATAGTACGTGGTTTTACCGGGAATGTACATCTTCAGATGAAATTTGCACCAGTATGATCTTCTGAGGTTTTGCCGCTATGTGCATATGAACCCTTCCTCAGCACAATTGACCCCGTTGAAAATGGGGCGTACAATAAGATAGGGAATGCGCAAGGAGGCACGCCATGGAAAATCATGTGAGAATTGAGCGTATCGGTGATGTATGGGCGGTCATGCAGTATTCTGAATCTTCCGGGGAATGGATGCCCGTCAGCGAATGGGATACCGAAGATGAGGCCTGGAAGGACCTTGAGAAGTGGGAAGCCATTGACAAGGCAAAGGAGTCATCCACATAGCAGATCCAGGCTGGATTTTCCTGTAAAGCAAACCCCCTGGTTTCTTCAGGGACCATGTAACTTCCCTGTACGGGTGTCTTGTGCTTTCATGGAAAAATGAATAAAATTATGCATATATATACTGTTTGTGTATATTTCTCTGAAGAATATTTCCGGAAAGGACACGCCCTATGATTAACATTCTGATATCCGATCCATTGGCCCAGGAGGGTATAGACCTTCTGAAGAGCATGCAGGACGTCGAGGTGACAGTGAAGACCGGACTGACGGAAGATGATCTGTGCGGGATCATCGGGGAATATGACGGTCTTATTATACGCAGCGGGACCCAGGTGACCAAGCGGGTTCTTGAACACCGCGGCAGGCTGAAAGCGGTGGCACGGGCCGGAGTAGGTGTGGACAACATCGATGTCTATGAGGCAACCAAGCAGGGGGTTATTGTCATGAACACCCCCGGAGGAAATACCCTCTCAGCTGCGGAACATACCATGGCGCTGATGCTGGCGTTAAGCAGGAATATTGTCCCCGCCTGTGAAAGCATGAAGGCCGGAAAATGGGAGCGGAAGACCTTCATGGGAAATCAGCTGAAGGGAAAGGTCCTCGGGATCATCGGTCTGGGGCGCATCGGTATGAGCGTGGGCTCCATGGCCGCGGGGTTCGGTATGCAGCTGCTCGGGTATGATCCCTTCTATGTCTCCGCAGATACCGAAGGACTTGACATGGAGATCACCGATGACCTGGAGAAGCTCTTCAGGCGGGCGGATTATATCACCGTGCATGTGCCGAAGAATGACCAGACCGTCAATTTGATAGATACAGAAGCAATCAAGCTGATGAAACCCGCCGTCCGGCTCATCAACACCGCCAGGGGCGGCATCATCAATGAAGATGACGCCTACGATGCCCTGAAGGAGGGGAAGATCGCTGGGGCGGCCTTTGACGTGTTTCCCAAGGAGCCGCCGGAGAACCGCAGGTTTACGGAGGACAGCAGGATCCTGGTAACACCCCACCTGGGGGCAAGCACCGAAGAGGCTCAGGTTGAAGTAGCACTTGAGGCAGCACAGATTCTCGTTGATGCACTGACGGGGGGACCGGTAAAGAATGCGGTCAATGCTCCTTCGCTTTCATCGACCCTCTCACCCATGGCAGCATCGTACTGTGAGCTGGCCAAGCGCATCGGCATGCTGCTGAGCTCCATTGCCCCGGGCACGGTGAAAAAGGTGCAGGTGGAGTACCGGGGAAAGATTGCTGAACGGAATGTAGAGCCCGTGACCCTGTCTTTTACCATGGGACTGATACAGAAGTATTTCGACCTGCCCCTGAACGTGATCAACGCCGGGATCATGGCAAAGGAGCGGGGGGT
>PWNW01000214.1 GCA_003557605.1 Spirochaetaceae bacterium | reverse complement strand
CTGCTCTAAAGATCATCGATCTGGTGCAAGAGGACCTCTGATGTGCGGCATCGTGGGAATCAGCTCCCATGACCGCTGCGCTCCGGAGCTGTACGACAGTCTCGTGCAGCTCCAGCACCGGGGGCAGGATGCCGCAGGCATCCTAACCTCCGATGAGCAGTTCCATGTTAAGCGCGGCATGGGGCTGGTGCAGGACATCTTTGAGCAGCGTCATATGCAGCGCCTGAAGGGCAGCGTGGGCATTGCCCATACCCGGTATCCCACCAGCGGGGACAGGAACACCGGGGAGGAGGTGCAGCCCCTTTGGACCAGCGTCCCCAACGGCATTGCCTTCGCCCATAACGGGAACATCGTAAACTACCAGGAGCTGAGACAGGAAGTGCTGGGGACGCGCAAGCGGTACCTGAACACCCGCAGTGATTCGGAGATGCTGATGCAGCTCCTTGCGGATGAACTGATGCAGGAACTGGCCCAGGGCTCATCCTCTGACATCTCCGATGAGGATTTCTTCCAGGCTCTGGTGCGCGCCTCCGGCACGCTGTTTTCCATGATCAAGGGTGCGGTGAGCGCCGTCCTGCTGATCCAGGACCGGGGACTGGCGGCGATCAGGGACCCCCACGGAATCAGGCCCCTGGTCTACGGGGTACGCACCGACAGCGAAGGGCGGCAGGACCATATATTCGCCTCCGAGGACACCATGTTCTACACACTCGGCTTCACCCGGGTGGGGGATGTGCTTCCCGGAGAGGTGGTGTTCATCTCAACAGACAAGAAGGTGTTCCGTTCCCGGACGGCCAGGGCCGCCTTCACTCCCTGCATATTTGAATATGTCTACTTTGCCCGTCCCGATGCGATGATCAACAGCATCAATGTGTACCGCGCCCGATTGAGGATGGGAGAAAACCTGGGAAAGCAGTGGCTTGATGCCTATCCGGGGCTGATGCCCGACGTGATTATTCCCGCACCCCAGACATCAAACACCATGGCCCTTGCCATGGCCAGGGTGCTGGGGATCAACTACTCCGAGGGCCTCTACAAGAATCCCTTCATCGGCAGAACCTTCATCATGCCCGACCAGGCCCAGCGCAGGCAGTCGGTACGCTTTAAGCTCTCCCCGCAGGAACTGGAGATCAGGGGCAAGGATGTGCTGATCGTTGATGACAGCATCGTTAGAGGCACCACCAGCAGGGAGATTGTCAGCATGCTCAAGGAGTTCGGAGCACGGAAGATCTACTTTGCCTCATCCTGCCCTCCGGTGGTGCAGCCCTGCCGCTACGGTGTGGACATCCCCACAACCGAGGAGCTGATCGCATCAAGACTGGACCAGGAGGGAATCAGGAAGCACCTGGGAGCTGACCTGCTGATCTACCTGGAGATCAGCGGACTGGTGGAGGCAGTGACCCGGAAGGGAGACCACCATATTGACACCCCCTGCACTGCCTGCCTCGGAGGACGGTATATTCATGAGGAGGTGTGCTGATGCGCATCATGATGATCGGTTCGGGGGCACGGGAGCATGCAGCCGCATCAGCCCTCAGTTCATCTCAAGATGACCTGGAGCTGTTCTGCTTTGGATCATCGGTCAATCCCGGCATACAGGTCCTGTGCACCGGGTATGAGACCGGCGACATTACCCAATGTGATATTTCAGTTGACCATGCACGAAGATGGAAGATCGATCTGGTGTTCATCGGACCTGAAGCGCCTCTGGAGAGCGGCACCGCCGATGCGCTTCGGGAGCAGGGGTTTCCCTGCGCCGCCCCTGGGGCTGCGGGGGCACAGATTGAGACCAGCAAGATATTTGCCAGGGAACTGGTGAAGAAACTGGTCCCCTCTGCGGTTCCCCGGTACCATACCGTAAAAACCATGGCACAGGCAGAAGAGGCCCTTGACCTTCTCGGTGAGCACTTTGTCATAAAGGAAGACGGACTGCGGGGAGGCAAGGGGGTGAAGGTGTCCGGCGACCACCTTTCCGGACGGGAGGAAGCCCTGGCATGCTGCCGAGAGATCCTTCAGCGCTCCCGGGAGTTTATTATTGAAGAGCGCCTGGAGGGAGAGGAGTTTTCCCTGCTCTCCTTCTGCGACGGTGAGTCGATCATCCACATGCCCCCGGTGCAGGACCATAAACGCCTCAAGGAGGGCGACCGGGGGCCCAATACAGGAGGCATGGGAAGCTTTACCGGGCCATGGGGTGTGCTTCCCTTTCTCCTCCCCTCAGACATCCAGAGGGCACAGGAGATCCAGGAAACAGTATTCCGGGGAATCGAGGAGGAGACGGGAGAACCCTACCGGGGCATTCTCTACGGCGGCTACATGGCCTGTGCTTCGAAAACTGCAGTTATAGAATACAATGCACGGTTCGGGGACCCTGAGGCGCTGAACCTGCTGCCCCTGCTGGAGGGCAGCTTTGCGAAAATTCTCCAGGCCGCTGCATCGGGGGGACTGAAGGATTTAGACATCAGTTTCTCCCCGAAAGCTTCAGTGTGCCGTTACCTGGTTCCCCTGGGATACCCGCAGGAATCAGTAAAGGGAATTGCGCTGAAGATTCCCCCCGCAGATCCCTCGGTGCACCTCTTTCTCGGATCAGTGGACCTGCAGGATAAAGAGCTGGTTACCGCAGGCTCCAGGACCCTGGCGGTAACAGCCCTGGGGGATACGATAGAACAGGCCCATCAGGCATCCCTGCATGCGGCCGAAGACGTGGATGGACCGTTATACTTCAGAGGTGATATCGGAAGTGAAGCACTTCTCAAGAAGCGCATTGATCACATGGATGAGCTGCGGGGGCATCCGCTTCGCATCGGTGTTCTGGGCTCCACCAGGGGAACAAGTCTTCAGCTGCTGTTGGAGATCTCCAGACAGTCTGATTTCCCCGGCGAGGTATGCTGCGTCATTTCAGACCGAAGGGATGCCCAGATACTTGCACGGGCAGGACAGTTCTCCGTTCCCCGGCACTTCGTACCGAAACAACGCAGGGAGCAGACCAT
Source organism: Spirochaetaceae bacterium (assembly GCA_003557605.1). Lineage (GTDB taxonomy): Bacteria > Spirochaetota > Spirochaetia > PWKH01 > PWKH01 > PWKH01. The sequence goes on along the minus strand of PWNW01000214.1, from coordinate 1,854 downwards.
CCATGCCCTCCTGGAAGCATACCGGGCGGACCTGGTGCTGTGCGTCGGCTACATGAGGATACTCTCGCAGGCATTCTGCCGGGCCTGGGAAGGGCGGCTGTTCAATATACATCCGTCCCTGCTTCCAGATTTTGCCGGCGGCATGGATATGGACGTCCATGCCGCAGTGCTTGCCGCAGGGGTCAGTGAAACCGGCTGTACGGTCCATCACGTCACTCCCGAGGTGGACGGAGGAGCACCGGTGCTGCAGAAGCGCTGCAGGGTGCTCCCCGGTGATACGGCCGTAAGCCTGAAAAAACGGGTTCAGGAGCTGGAGTCCCTGGCGCTGGTGGAACTGTGCAGGGACTTCCAAAAAGCGTACAAACATGATAGACAGAACGTCAGGGGGACAGAGCAATGAACAGGGACATGGTACCAGTACGACGGGCGCTGCTTTCAGTATCGGACAAGCAGGGAATCTCAGAACTGGCTGTACAGCTGCACCAGATGGGAATTGAGATTATTTCCACCGGAGGTACGGCAAAAATCCTCCAGGACCAGGGAATCCCGGTAGTCCCGGTCTCGGATGTTACGGGATTTCCTGAGATCATGGACGGACGGGTGAAGACTCTTCATCCCCTGGTCCATGGTGCTCTCCTCGGCCTGAGGGACCGTCATGACGAAGAAGCAAAGCGCTGCGGGGTCAGCTGGATTGACCTGGTGGTGTGTAACCTCTATCCCTTTGCCTGAGCGATTGAAGCGGATGATGCCGATGAAGATACTGCACTGGAGAACATCGACATCGGGGGCCCGACGATGATCCGTTCGGCGGCAAAGAACCTGGGATGGTGCGCAGCGGTCACCAGTCCTTCGTCATACCATGGGCTGGCTGAGGAGATCCGCACCACCGGAGGCATCAGCTTCGAAACCCGAAGAAGGCTCAGCGCTGAAGCATTCAGTCACACCGCCTCCTATGATGCGGTGATCCAGCAGTACCTGAGCGGGCAGCGGTTTCCCGAGGAGGTGACCCTCACCTTCCGGAAACACAGCAGCCTCCGCTACGGGGAGAATCCCCATCAGGAAGCAGCTTCCTATATTTCCCTCCTGCCCCCTGCACAGCGTGAGGACCTTTCAGTGCTCACCTCTGAGATTCTCAACGGAAAGGAGCTTTCATACAATAATATTCAGGATGCTGCAGGAGCCCTGAGGGCACTTCGGGAATTCAGTGAACCGGCCTGCGTGGTGGTGAAGCATGCAAGTCCCTGCGGGGCCGCCCAGGGGGAGGATATTACAGACACAGTGATCAGGGCATTCGAAGCAGACCGTCTTGCCGCTTTCGGGGGTATTGTCGCTATGAACCGGACCTGCACCAAAGAAATCGCCCAGTATTTCAGGAAGGTGTTTTTTGAGATCATCCTTGCCCCGGATTATGACCCGGAGGCGCTGACACTCCTCCGGGAAAAGAAGAACCTCCGGGTGCTGAAAACCCCCCGGGTGCTTCCCCAGAAGCCTCTGCTGCTGCCGAAGTTCATCCCCGGAGGAATGCTCCTCCAGGATACTGATACATCACAGATAACACCCGACGACCTGACCTGGGCCGCCGGAGAATCCGGTGATGAGCATATGTTACATGACCTGATGTTTGCATGGAAGGTGCTCAAGCACGTGAAGTCAAACGGAATCCTCACTGCGAAAAACACCGTGACCTTGGGCATCGGCCAGGGGCAGGTATCCCGTGTGGATGCGGTAAAATCAGCGCTTTCCAAGACCCCGCCGGATGCAGGTGCCGTGGTTGCCTCCGATGCCTTCTTTCCATTCCGGGACAGCATCGACGAGATGGCCCGCCACGGCGGGGTCCGGGCAGTCATTCAGCCG
>PWNW01000222.1 GCA_003557605.1 Spirochaetaceae bacterium | reverse complement strand
CAGGTGCTTCCAGCCCCTGCTGAAGCGGTCTCACGGATGGCCTCCGGGGAACTCAATGCAGCCCTGCTGCCGGTGAACCTTGCATCGGTTATGTTTAACCGGGGTCTTCCCTTCAAGGCCGCAGCAGTTACCGGTGAAGGCATGATTCACCTGCTTTCCCGGGATCCCTCTCTTTCTGACTGGCAGGACCTGACAGGAAGGACCGTGCATGTTTCAGCCAGGGGAGCAACCCCTGACTATCTTACCCGGTATATCCTGCAGCAGAAGGGACTGCTTGATGCAGCAGATCTTGAGTACAGCATCACCAGTGCTCCCCAGCTTGCCCAGATGCTCATTGCAGCACGGGTGGAGCATATTGTGGTGCCCGAGCCCTTTGCCACCATGGCGGATGTCCAGGGCGGTGACCAGGTGTTCCGTGCTTTGGATCTCCAGGAAGGATGGAAAGAGGTGACCGGCAGGGATGATGTGTATCCCATGACCCTGCTGGTGATAAGCAGTGACCTGATTCAGAACCATCCTGAAGCAGCCCATGAGCTGATGAGGCTGGTCAGGGAATCCATAACGTGGACCAGGACACAACACCAGGAGGCGTCACTGATTATTGAGGAGTTCGGCATCCTCTCTGCAGCCATGGCCCTTCCTGCAATACCCAACAGCGGTCTGACCTTCCTTGAAATGGACCAGGCGAAGAGATCGGTTGAGGAATTTCTCCAGGTGCTCTACAGTTTTGATCCCTCTTCGGTGGGAGGAGCTGTTCCTGATGAGCAGTTCTACTGGTATCGCTAAACTGAAAAGAACTGCAGCGGTGCTGCTTTCCTCAGCAGCGCTGCTGGGACTCTGGTGGGCAGGGTCCCTCTTCGTCAGTGATGTGATCCTTCCTCCTCCAGGGGCAGTCCTTCGGGACTTTATCCAGTTTCTCTCCCGTCCAGGGTTTTATCAGGCTCTGGGTGCTACGGTCAGACGGGGAGTTGAGAGCTTCTTCATTACCTTGCTTATCGGGACAGCCGTGGGCATTCCGGCAGGAAGCTTTTCTTCCGTTGAGCTGTTTTTCCGCCCCCTTCTGGCGGTGATCAAGGCTACTCCCGTGCTTTCGGTAATCCTTCTTGCCTTCATCTGGTTCCAGTCTGGTACGGTACCGGTGTTTGCCGCAGTGCTGATGGCATTTCCGGTGGTGGTGCAGAACGTGATGACCGGGGTGAGGGAAATTGACCGGGAGCTTCTGGAGATGGCGGAGGTCTACCGGTTCTCCCGGAGGCAGAAGTTTCTTCATATCACCCTGCCTGCGATTACCCCCTTCTTTCTATCCGGTGCCCGTTCCGCACTGGGACTCACCTGGAAAGTGGTAGTTGCCGCTGAGGTGCTCACCGTTCCCCGTCACGGTATCGGTTCAGCCATGCAGTTTGCCCAGATCAATCTTGATACCTCACGGCTTCTAGCCTGGACCCTGGCTGCGGTGCTGCTCAGTGCGGCCAGCGAGATACTGTTTGACCTGGTCTCTCCGCTGCTTCAGCCCTTTCGGAGGAAGCGCCATGGACATTGACAGACTGCAGAAACGGTTTTCATCACCATCAGGGGACCTTCGGGTATTCGAGGACCTGTCGATGAAATTCCCTGAGAACACCATCACGGTGATCCTCGGGCCGTCGGGATGCGGAAAGACCACCCTGCTCAATATTCTTGCAGGTTTCATGCCCTATGACGGGGGGGTGATCCGCAGGAAACCCAAGCAGATCAGCTATCTCTTTCAGGAACCGAGGCTGCTTCCCTGGAGGACCGTAGAGAGAAACATATCACTGGTGCTGGAGCATCATATTACCGACAGGGTGAAGCAGAACGAGGCGGTGCATCACTACCTTGAGCTGGTGGGGCTCCAGAGGTTTGCAGGTCACTACCCCCATGAACTGTCGGGGGGGATGAAGCAGCGGGCCGCCATTGCCCGGGCATTTGCCTGCCCTTCACAGCTTCTGCTGATGGATGAGCCCTTCCAGGCCCTTGATCTTGATCTGCGAATCTCCTTGGTGAACTCCTTTACCAGGCTCTGGGAAGAGGACCCCAAGACCACAATATTTGTCACCCATGACATCCAGGAGGCCTTAATGGTTGCCGATACGGTTACCGTCTTCTCCAAGGCGCCGGCACAAGTGCGGGGCACCGTGAAGATATCTATACCAAGATCACAGCGCTCGCTGGAGGATGCAGAACTCTCAAAGGTGGAACGAAAGGTGCTCTCGCTGCTGCTTTCCAGCAGGGGTTAGAACAGCTCCTGCTGACGGTATTCTTTCTTTTTGTATATAAGTTTTTCCACACGGGCAATGTCCCTTCTTCGTCCCAGATCTTTCCAGATGTTCAGGGCTTTATCAAATTCTCCCATCCGCTCATATACCCGGGCAATTCCGTCTTGGGAATTCATGGAGGTGAAAATTCGTAATGCTTGGTCCCAGTATCCGTGGTCCCGGTAGAGAATCCCGGCTTTTCGGGGCTCTCCGTACTCTTCGTACAGCGCTGCTGCCTCCGGGATGCGGCCGTATTCCTTGAGCAGGAAGACAGCATGGAAAAAATGTCCCTCTGCTAAGAGAAGATCAATGGCCTTCTGCGCATATTTCTTTGATCCGGCAAATACCCTGTATGAATACAGGGTGCATGATGCTCCCTCCAGGAGGGGATCAGAAAGTTCAGGGTTCGAAGTTCCCAGCAGCGCTGCCTTGAACACCGGGTTTTCAGAGGTTTCAGCCTGCTTCCGTGCCCGTTCAGTGAATTCCTCAATCCGCTTCTGATCAGTGTAGGATGTATCTTTCATCAGCATATATAGGGAGTTGCAATGCTCAGACCTGAGGATCAGCTCTTCAAATTTAGTCGAAACTCCATCTGTCAACGTAGGAGCAAAGAGGCCTTCAAGGAAGTCCCACACCCTGCGCCGCACCTCAGTGCTGGGATCCTGCTTCATCAAACGAAGCAGCAGATCGGCAATGACCCCGCCGCGGGATCCGTTAGAGATATTATTGGCGTATCTGTTTTCTTTCAGTAAGAGGGTGCTGTCAATCCACTGCAGCGGTACGCTGATAACGGATTTCTCCTCGATAAATCTCTGTGCATGGGAGTATTCATTAAAATCAAGGAGGAATTCCAGAATTTCATCATCACGGCCCGTGATAAATGGAATTGTTCTAAGCACACCGTCCACGAACCAGCAGGCAAGCCAGCTGGACAGAGCCCGACGGTACTGTTTCCTGAAAAAGCAGAGTTCTCCTCTATGGAACAACTCCTCCTGCCGCTGTTTATTGAATCTCGGGGTTACTATGAAATCATTCAAAGCTTTGACGGCCTTCCTCGGCTGACCGGCATCCTCATAGATGTCAGCAGCTGTAAAATAATCTTCATCCAGCTTGCAGCAGGCTGCGGCTTCATCGTAGTCGGGGATCTTCATATATTCCTGGTATGCCAAATTATAGAGTGCTGCCTGCTTGAAGAGCGCCGCAGATTTCTCCGGGAGATTCAAAACAGAGTAGCGCAGTGCCCCTTTGATCCGTCTGCGGGGTGTCTCCATGTCCTGCGCTTCCTTCAGCAGGACAGCCCGGTTCTCCGGCGACTGGTCGGCAAATGCCTGAAAGGATTCTGCTGCATCCTCGTACAGTTTCATCTTCTCCTGCATTACCCCAAGGGTATGGTAGTCCTCCATCTTCCTGAGGCACTTCATGACGCCATGCACGTCGTTGATACGTTTGTACAGAGCACAGGCAGAGACGTAGTCCCTTCCCTGAAAGTACAGCTGTGCTGATTCACCGTACTGCTTGGCCCGCTTACGGCTGAGTGCGGCAGAGAGCATATCTCCGTCTTTCTCAAAGAATTCAGCAGCTTCCTTGTGCTGCTTCAGCTTGGAATAGTGCTGGGCAGCTTTGCGGTAGGCCTTTGCCTTGATCCAGTTCTTCAAGGCCCGGTCAAACTCCTTTCTTTCAGCCCACACATCCCCTGCCTTCAGATATGAGCCCTGTGTCTCCAGCTGATAAATCCTGCACAGTTCTGCATTGCCATGGTGCTTCAGCACCTTCCAGAGTTTCAGTGCATCCTTCCATCGTCGGGCTTCCATGAACTCTGAAGCGGCATGCTGTTTCATCCCTGAGGCAAGAAACAGTCGGGCCGACTCCAGATGATGCTTCTCCCGGGACAGAAGATAGGCCCTGCAGATGTCAGCCTTCCTGGTGCTGTCGGCATTCCTGTAGCACTCAAGTGCCGCAGGATAGTATTCCCGTTCGAAAAAGTAGTCCCCCTGCTGTTCCCATTCCTCTGCTGAAGAGACCTGCTTCCAGAGGTTCGAGAGCACTGCATCGTCATCAGTCCGGTATATATGGGGATTCACTTCCTCCACACTCCAGACATGTGAGCTTTTTGGTCCGTCATAGATAATCAGGGTGTTTCTGCTGCGGGTGACCCCGACATAGAGCAGATTAATCTCATGACGGATCATTGGTGCGTGGGACTGGTCAAGGTGATGATCATTGGAGATTTTTCTCCATATCTCCTGAGACTCCCTGGTTGAGGAAAACTTCCAGAGCAGCACCGTATCGAATTCCAGTCCCTTGGCTTCATGTACCGTAAAGATCAGTTCGGTCTGCAGGTTCTGCTTCAGCTTCGACTTCTGCTCATCGGTCCGTACCAGGATAATCCGCTGGGCACCGGCCCCTGCAGCGCTGTGCAGCATCTGTGATTCGCTGATGCCGTGGATGAGAAAGGGCGGTCTGCCGCGAAACTTCCACCGCTCACGCTGTTCATGGCTGGTAAGTCCCACAAGCCTGCTTTTCAGATCCAGCAGGGAGTTTGCCGCATCAACGATGCTGCCGGAACAGCGGAAGTTCAGGCTCAGATGCCGT
>PWNW01000010.1 GCA_003557605.1 Spirochaetaceae bacterium | reverse complement strand
CTTACCGAACGGCTGGTGCGATGGAATATTCATCCTGAGGATCTGGTAACCCATAGATTTACCCTTGATCAGGCAGATGAGGCGTATAAGCTGATGTCCGGCGGTTCCTGCGGCAAAGTTGCTGTTGTGTTTGACGAGGAAATACCGTGATCAATAATCGGAGCGAGATCGAATCAGCAGACCCCGCCGCAGTACCGATGACTCAGCTCTCTTCCGGGGCATGGATGCCGATGATCGGGTTAGGCACCTTCGGCTCCGATCATGCCTCTGCTGAGAACGTAGCCGATGCTGTCCGGGGAGCGCTGTCGGCAGGATACAGGCACTTGGACTGTGCTTCGGTGTACCAGAATGAGCCGGAAATAGGAGCAGTACTGGCAGACCTGTTTTCCTCAGGCATCCTGAAAAGGGAAGATGTCTGGGTGACATCAAAGGTCTGGAATGATATGCACGGCAGCGGGGATGTGAAGCGGTCATGCAGGAGGAGTCTCAAGGATCTCGGCATCGAGTACCTTGACCTGTACCTTGTGCACTGGCCTTTCCGAAACTACCATCCCCCCGGATGTGACAAATCTGCCCGAAGCCCGGAAGCGAGGCCGTATCATCATGAAAAATACATGGAGACATGGTTCCAAATGGAGCAGCTGATGCGGGAGGGCCTGGTACGGCATATCGGCGCTTCAAATATGACCATACCAAAGATGGAGCTCCTGCTCAGGGATGCATCAGTTCGCCCGGCCTGCTGTGAACTGGAACTGCACCCCCATTTCCAGCAGCCGGCTCTGTGTTCTTTTCTGAAGGAACAGTCCATTCAGCCTATTGGGTTTGCTCCCCTTGGGTCTCCAAACAGGCCCTTGCGGGACCGGGATCCCGGGGACAGTGAGCCGATGCGTGATCCGGTAATCATGAATATTGCAGAGAATCACGGCATCCATCCGGCACTGGTATGTCTGAAATGGGCAGTGCAGCGGGGACAAGTGGTTATTCCGTTTTCTACGGAACGAAGAAAGTATCTTTCAAACCTGCATGCGGTGACAGAAGACCCTCTGACTGAAAATGAGATGGAATCCATTGCCTCCATAGATAAAAACTGCCGACTTATTAAAGGCCATGTGTTTCTCTGGGAAGGCGCAAAGGGATGGCAGGAACTCTGGGACGAGTCCTGCTGAAGCAGTACGCAATGACCGGTTTCTGAAAAATGTCAGAAATATGCATCACAAAACCAGCATGAGGAAGATCTGCAGGGTGCCTTAAGCCCTGCATCTTGACGTCAGGTACAATCTCTCATACCATAAAATAACCTGTAACATCCGGAGCCCGATGTGTCAGGCGGGTTCCTGCTCTTGAGGAGTCAGTCATGTCACGCAAACATTCTGAGCGAGTTATTCGAACCCTTCTGGAAGATGCTGGAATCACTATCAACGGCAGCAGTCCCTGGGATATTGCGGTCCATGACCCGAGATTGTATGACCGGCTGCTGCAGGATCCCCATCTCGGTCTCGGAGAAGCCTATATGGAGGGCTGGTGGGACTGCGAAGCAATTGACCAGATGATACACCGGGTGCTGCTTGCCCGCATCGAACAGAAGGTGAAGGGCAATATATCCCTCATGCTGTATGTCCTGAAAAGCAAGCTGCTGAACCTGCAGGGACCTTCCCGGGTCTTTGATGTGGGGAGGCTCCACTATGATATGGGGAATGATCTCTACCAGGCGATGCTCGACAAGGGCATGAACTATACCTGCGGATACTGGAAGGATGCTCGTGATCTTGATGCAGCGCAGGAGGCTAAGCTTGAGCTTGTCTGCAGAAAGACGGGTCTGAAGCCCGGCATGACGGTGCTTGATCTGGGCTGCGGATGGGGAGGATTTGCTGAATATGCCGCCCGGAACTACGGTGTCAGCGTCACGGGGGTGACGGTGTCAAAACAGCAGGTATCCCTCGGCATGGAGCGCTGCAAGGGGCTTCCGGTGGAACTGAGACTGCAGGACTACCGGGAGGTAAGCGGGACCTTTGATGTGGTGCTTTCCATAGGGATCATTGAACATGTGGGATACAGAAATTACCGAACCTATATGGAGACTGCGGACAGATGCCTGAAGGAAGGGGGTATTGCCTTCATTCATACGATCGGGGGAAATGAAAGCACCACCTCTGCAAACTCCTGGACCGACAAGTACATTTTTCCCAACGGCATGCTTCCCTCGATATCACAGCTGGGGCGGGCCATGGAGGGAATATTCATCATTGAGGACTTTCATAACTTCGGCCCCGATTATGATCTGACCCTGATGGAGTGGTACAAGAACTTTGAGAACCACTGGCCTGAGCTGAAGAAGAACTATGATGAACGGTTCTACCGGATGTGGCGCTACTACCTGCTCACCTGTGCGGGGGGATTCCGGGCAAGAAACCAGCAGCTGTGGCAGATGGTGATGACCAGACAGGGTACGCCCCAGCCGGACTGCAGGTTTTCATGAAGACAGCAGATGTGATCATCGTTGGGGCAGGGCCTGCAGGGAGCGTCTGCGCACGGAAGCTCTCTGAAGGGGGTGCAGATGTGCTGCTTCTGGACAAGTCCCAGTTTCCCCGGAGCAAGCCCTGTGCAGGCTGGGTCTCCCCAGGGGTGTTTGAAATGCTCCGTCCCCTGTTACCTGCTTATCCCCATGACTGCACGGAATATCGCCGGTTTTCCATAGCCCTTAAGCAGCTGAAGCTTACCCTTCCGGTCCGGCAGTATGCGGTCAGGAGGGTGGAGTTTGATCACTGGCTGGTGAAGCACTGTCATGTCCCGGTGGTCCGTCACGAAGTACGTCATATTGAGAAGCGGGGAGATGCATATGTGATTGACCAGGAGTTTTCAGCAAAGAGCATTGTCGGGGCAGGGGGTACCCGCTGTCCCGTATACCGTACTTTTTTTCGTGATGCCGCGAACCGTGCACCGGAGGATTTTATTACTGCCCTGGAGGAGGAGTTTCACTATCCCGGCGCAGACCCCAGGTGCCGGCTGTGGTTCTTGCAGGAAGGCCTTCCCGGGTATGCATGGTACGTTCCCAAGGGGAATGATATCGTCAATGTCGGCATCGGAGGCAAAGCTGAGGGTTTGCGCAGTCAGGGGGTTTCATTGAAGCAGCACTGGGACCGGTTCATTCGGAAGCTTGAACAGCATGACCTGATAACAGATCACTCCTTCAAACCCTCCGGCTGGAACTACTACCTGCGCAGGTCTCCTGAGGTGCTTCAGCGTGATGCTGTTCTTTTAGCGGGTGATGCTGCCGGCCTCTCCACCCGTGATATGGGGGAGGGCATTGCCGCTGCAGTTCACAGCGGCATCAGGGCTGCCGAAGCACTGCTGGAGGGCAAGGAGTACCGCTTAGATGATCTCAGGCGGTACTCCCTGTTCTCTCTACTGTTCGGCCGCTAGGAGAGCAGCATTTCATCATTATCAATGTCCTGGTGCCTGATTTTCCTGAACCGCTGGATGAGTCCGTTCACCGTAAGCTTTTTCTTTTCCTCTCCGCTTACGTTCAGTATGATCTCACCCTTGTCCATCATGATCAGACGGTTTCCGTACTGAAGGGCCTGATGCATGTTATGGGTGACCATCACGGTGGTGAGCTTGTACTCATCCACAAACCGGGTAGTGAGGTTCATCACCATTTCTGCATTGTGCGGGTCAAGTGCTGCGGTATGCTCATCCAGCAGGATAAGCTCAGGCCGTGAAAGGGCCATCATCAGCAGGGTGAGGGCCTGGCGCTGTCCTCCGGAAAGGAGGCCGACGCTGTCCTTCAGACGATCTTCCAGTCCCATATTGAGATCCGAAAGGCGTTCTCGGAAATATGCCCTCCGTTTTGCATTCAGGTTCAGCTTCAGGCTTTTCATGCCTTTGTAGGTGCATATCATCATGTTGTGTTCCAGGGACATATTGCCCGCTGTCCCGAGCAGAGGGTCCTGGAATATTCTGCCGATGTAGCATGACCGTTTATATTCCGGTTCCTTTGTCACATCCTTGTTGTGGGCAAAGATCTTCCCCATGGTCGGTGGATGGTTGCCCCCGATGAGGTTGAAGAGGGTGGTCTTCCCGGACCCGTTGCTTCCGATGACGGTAATGAAATCTCCCGTCTCAATGCGGAGACTGAGATTCCTGACAGCAACATTCTCGTTTGGTGTCCCGGGATTGAATACTTTTGTTACCTTCTGCAGTTCAATCATACGTTTTTCTTCTCACTTGCTGCTGCTTCACGCTCAAAATGACTTCGTTCCTTCCGCAGTCGGGTGACGATCAGTGATATGATAATAAGAAGTCCTGTAATCAGTTTCAGGTCGCTTGGGGTCAGGTTGATGTAGTATCCGTAGTACCGTCCGAGATACATCAGTGCACGGTAGAGGATTGACCCGAGCAGCACCCTGGTGGTGAGCACCCATATCCTGTTGGAGCGCATTAGGAATTCACCGATCATCACCGATGCCAGACCGGCAATGATGATTCCCTGACCGAGGTTCACGTCCGCAAATCCCTGGTACTGCGCTATCATAGCCCCTGATACGGCAACCAGCCCGTTGGAGAGGGAGACTCCGATGATCTTAATAATCTCAACATTGACTCCCTGGTTGGTCACCATCTGCTCATTGTTTCCCAGTGCGCCGAGGGTCAAGCCCAGATCAGTCAGGAAGAACAGATCAATGAGGAGCTTAATTGCAATGGTGACAACAACAAAGAAAACCAGCACAGCCATGGGAGGACTTAAAAATCCCTCCGCAATGCCGCGCACCCATGTCAGCATATGGGACTGCCGAATCAGCGGCAGATTTGCCCGGTTTCCGAGCACCCTGATGTTTATGGACCAGAGCATGGTCATGGTAAGAATTCCCGCCAGCAG
>PWNW01000240.1 GCA_003557605.1 Spirochaetaceae bacterium | reverse complement strand
TGCATCTGCTGGTGCAGGGGACCCATGAGGGCATCTGTTCAGGATGGGTGCTCACCGGGCAGAAACTCGAAGCTGCTTCACAGTGGTCTGACCAGAAGCTGGTCCTCCGAGATGACCCTGCCCAATGGACAGCCCTCGGGTCCCGGCATGACCGGTGCGACACCTACGGAGTGAAGGACCTCTCTGCGGTGCTCTCCCGGGTGAACGTCAATATCTATCTGGTCCTGTTTCCCCTGCAGGCAGTGCCGAAGGGACCGATACAGGGAGATCCCCATCTGCTGCGGGCAGGGTACGACTATCCGCTGTGGCAGACCAGACTTCCCGACGGGTATATTATGGTTGATACCGTTAAGATTGCATTTCCATAAATCCTTAGGAGGATTGTGAGAAAAAGGTTTATTGGTTTGTAAAAATAAGATATAATATCATAACATATTGAGCTGCTGAGAGGAGGAATTGTAAATGCAGGATTTTTGCTGGAAACCAGCTTCATGGATACCCTTCAGGGATACCGAAGCACTGGAGCGGGTGCGCAGCTTGTCTGGAAAACAGCTGGAGGACCACCCCAATAAGAATTTTCATGTACAGATTTGTAAGAATCCCGGACTGTTTAAGTTTGCCCATCTGTTCTCAAAGATTCAGGAGTCAGACCGGGAGGACAAGCCCTTCGTGGCGATCATGGGAAATCCGGCACCGACGGTGTATGAGCCCCTGGCGGATTTGATCAACTACATGGGAGTGAGCTGCAGGAATTTTTATCCCTTCACCATGGATGAATGGGCCGATGAGGATGGCAATATTGCCCCGGTTACCTACAAGGCGGGGTTCAGCTATTCGTTTCTGAAGTACTTCATCAGCCGGATAGACAAAAAACTCAGGCCCCCGGAGGACCAGGTATTTTATCCCACCAATGAGAACATCGATGACTACTCCAAGCTGATAGCCGAGAAGGGAGGCGGAGGAGCGGATGTGATCTATTCGGGCCCCGGATGGGCAGGTCATATAGCGTTTATCGATCCCTGTCCCGAGCTGATACCGGACTACCGGGAGGGGGGAGAATACCTGATAGAAAGTCTTGATGATCCCTATTTCCAGCAGCCGGCGCAGGTTCTGACGATTCATCCCCTGACGATCGTGCAGAACTCCCTGCACGGGGTGTTCGGGCAGAGCGGGGACCTGGCGAATGTGCCGCCCAAGGCTGCGACCATCGGGCCTCTTGACGTGGTGAATGCCAAGGAACGTATTGAAAGCCACGGGCTCACCACAGGCGGAGGGTTCTCCAGCTGGCAGCGGATGACTTCCCGCCTGATAACCCATGGACCGGTAACGCCCTACATGCCCGGTTCGGTGCTTCAGCTCATGGAGACCACGGTGCTCCTCAGTGAGACCATAGCGGCCCCTATTGAGTGCATGGAAACAGTAGGATACTAAATTAACAAAGGAAAAACTCATGAAAGCAGTGACAAACGGACAGCTGGTTCTTCCCGAAAGAATTATCCCGTCAGGAACCCTGGTGTTTGATGATGAGAGGGTTATCTGGGCAGGTGATGCTGCAGAATATGCACTCCCCCGGCAGTGCGAAGTCATTGATGCCGGGGGGGCATATATTGTTCCAGGTTTTATTGATATCCACTGTCATGGAGGAGGGGGTTTCCGCTGTGAAGAAGACCCGGTATCTATGGCAGTGCATCACTTGAAGCACGGCACCACCTCCCTTCTGTGCTCCATTGCCTACGGTCTTGATCATCAGGGATTTCTTAATGCAGTGGGACGAATTACCGATGCCTGGAAGAACAGGCAGCCTGGATCGATTGAGGGAATTCATATGGAGGGGCCATATATGGCTCCGGGATACGGGGCCCGCAGCAAAGGCCGAGGTATATATCCCGTGGTCCGGGAGGAGTATGAGCAGATTGCTGAGGCATCCTCAGGCTGCCTAAGACAGTGGACCTTCTCTCCTGAACTTGATGATCTTGAGGAGTTTGCCGACTTTGCCCGCAGCAGAGGAATTGCTCTGGCTATGGGACATTCAGCGGCAGGACCTGAGGACGTGCTGAAGTTTTACCGCAAAGGCGCGCGGATTATTACCCATCTCTTTGATGCGACAGGCTGTTCAACCGGAAGGGAGAACCGAGGCGGAGTCAGGGACCCGTGGTTTGACGAATGCTGCATGATCCTGGAGGGCATGTATGCTGAGGTAATACCAGATCAGCAGGGTGTGCATGTGCGTCCCCAGATGCTTTCCATGGCCCTGAAGACTATGGGTGAGCAATACCTGTGCATCATTACCGATGCTACTGGTGAACAGGTGACCGAAGACGGCAGGGACATCAGGATTAATGAACAGGGAGAGCTGTCGGGCAGCAAGATGACCATGGACATGGCCTGCCGGAACTTCATGAACCACACAGGTGCTGATATCAGGCAGGTGAGCAGGATGGCTTCAGCCAATCCCGCCCGTGCGTTAAACATCTATGACCGGACTGGCAGTCTTGAAGCGGGAAAACAAGCCGACTTCCTGATAACCGACCAGCAGCTGCAGCCCGGCAGAATATTCCTTCGGGGGGAAGAGATTACATAATGCAGGACATACAGAGGACAAGTGAATACCAGGCAAGAGAGGTGTTCTCCCGTCTTCCGGCAGGAAGGGTGGGAGAACAGGACCGGAAATACATGAATGAGGTGCTTGATGCGGGATTCGGGAATTCCGACCGATGCGACATGAACGTCCGCTTTGAGAAAGCCCTGGCTGAGAAATTTTCTGCAAAATATGCGGTGACCTGTGCTAACGGTACGGTTTCTCTTCATGCCTGTCTGGCTGCAGCCGGAGCAGGGCCGGGGGATGAGGTGATTGTTCCCTCCCTTACCGCAGCAGCTACGGCAACATCAGTTGTATACTGCGGTGCGGTGCCGGTATTTGCTGACATATCCCCTGATACATTCACCATGGACCCGGAGGATGTACGGAGAAAAGTCACTCCCCATACTAAAGCCATTATCCCGGTGTCCCTTTACGGACTTGCCTGCGACATGGACCCCATCATGGAGATTGCCAGGGAATATGATCTTACGGTAATTGAAGATAATGCCCAGTGTTATCTTGGGACCTATAAGGGACAGCCGGTAGGGGCAATCGGACATGCATCCAGCTGGAGCTTCCAGGGGTCAAAGCATATGACCACCGGAGGCGACGGAGGTGCGGTGACCTGCAGCGATCGTGAATATATGAAACGGATCAAGCGGGTCATGGGGTTCGGGTATCCCACCATTGAAGCTGAATCCGATGCTCCTAGGACGGTTCCCAGGGATGTGCGGCAGGACAGGGATTTTCGAAGGCATCCGACCTTCGGGTATAATTTCAGGATGCCCGTAACCAGCGCAGCCTTGGGCCTCGCACAGCTGGAACGGCTCGAAGATCTTGTGGAAGCACGCAGAATCATTGCAGGCCTTTACGAAGATGCAGCAGGAGATGTTCCCTGGCTTATCAGGCAGAAGGTGCCTGAGGGATACGGGCACAGCTGGTGGGCCTATGTGTGCAGAGTTGATGAACAGATGCTGGGGGCAGACTGGAGAACATTCAGGAAGAAGTTTATTGAATTCGGCGGTGACGGGCTGTATTCCGCCTGGTATCCGGTGCATCTGGAACCGACATTTTTACGGATGAATTTCTACGGCGATGCCTATCGGGCTCCGAACTTCCATCCTCTTTACAAAGGAAATGTTAAAAGCTATTCCCGGGGAGACTGTCCGGTCTGTGAGGAGGTCCAGAGGACCCTTGTCCAGTTCAAGACCAGTTTCCAGGACTACGATACCGCAGTTCAGCAGGCAGAGGCTCTGAAAAAGACTGTTGAATATTTTTCATAGGGGGATGCGATGCTTCCCAGTGATCATTTTGTGAGGATGTACAATGAGTTGTTCAGGATGCTCTCAGATCTGGGGTATGACCACCTAAGGGCATATTGGAGACACAACGGTGAAGCGGCGGTGAAGCGGCTGGAACCGTATTTTTCCACCGGTGATTTTCAGGGACTCTACGACTACTGGGACCGTATCAGGTTTGAAGAGAACTGCGGCATGGACATGGAGGTCACCGAAGAGTATTTTGAGCTTCGGATGAACCGCTGTCCCTCCCTTTCAAAGAACCTTGATAACGATGCAGGGTTGTGCATCCACTACTGTGAGCACTGTCCAGGCTGGATCAATCCTGCGCTGGAGCATTACGGATACTATCCCGTTTTTGATATTATCTCACAGACCGAACCGGTGTGCGTGCTTAAAGTGTTTAAGAATAAAGAACTCGCAGATGCCTGGAAACAAAGGGCAGCACTGTTTTGTGATCCCTATATTTAAACCCTTAAGGAGCTTACCGAAATGGCTGTTGAAAAACGCTACCCAAGCACTATTCTTGCCACCGTCTGTATTCCATGGGATGAGACATATTCTTTTGACCGGCAGCTGTTCTGCAGGCAGGTTGATCTGCTCAAGTCCCGTGGGGTGCATCATCTCTACCTCTTCGGCACTGCAGGTGAAGGGTATGGGGTTACCGACAGGCAGTTTGAGGAAATTGTCAAGGTGTTTGCCCGGGAGATGCAGGGGCAGGACCTGCATCCTATGGTGGGTGTTATCAGCTTGTCTTTTGCGACGATGGTTGAGCGCATTGAGTATGCCTATGCCCAAGGTATTCGGGATTTTCAAATATCCCTTCCCAGCTGGGGCGCCCTCTCTGATAACGAGATGAGGGAATTTTTCCACAGGGTCTGCGGACCATATCCTGACTGCAGGTTCCTGGCATACAACCTCATGCGGACAAAGCGCCTTTTGAGCGTTGGTGAGTTTATATCCCTTGCTGAAGAAATACCTAACCTTGGGGGAGCCAAATTT
>PWNW01000055.1 GCA_003557605.1 Spirochaetaceae bacterium | reverse complement strand
GGATGCCCCAAGCTCCACCACCTCAATGTCAGCAATTGCTGCATGGGGTACCTTGCGGGGGATAAACCCATATTCTGTGATGCTTCCCAATATCTTTCCAGAAACCTTTTTCGTTTTTTTCGTCTGCGGGTCATAGGAAAAATGCCTCTCATAGAGGTACCATTTTCCATTGATGTATTTGATCTCGGTATTTTTGGGTTTGGCAAACTGGATCACATAATCAGGTCGCGGGTGCTTAGGATTCATGGTATGCTCCTACACCTAAATTAGGTATACTAGACAATACAATATCCTTGCCGCTCGGTCAAGTGTAATTCTTTGTTAATTATAAGATTATTGGTAAACAGCAGAAATGCAACCGCAAATAAGCACCCTAAATTCTAAATGTTACAGTTTAAGGTCATTCAAGTGATTCGAGCAGCGTTCTTCCCCTGAGAGACCTGGCAATCGTGATTCTGTCTGCATATTCTAAATCTCCTCCGACGGGAATACCTGATGCAAGACGTGTAACCCTGATGCCCTCTTTTTTTACCAGATGAGAAATATATAATGCGGTGGTGTCTCCCTCTTCTGTGGGATTGGTAGCTATGATAATTTCACCGATCTGCTCTTCTCTGATCCGCTGCAGCAGTGCAGGAAGGTTCAGCTCCTCGGGGCCGATACCGTCAAGCGGTGAGATAACCCCGTCAAGTACATGGAACAGTCCGTGAAAGGCGCCTGTTGCCTCCAGGGTAAGCACATCCTGGGGGTGCTCAACCACGCAGAGACTCCTGCGGTCCCGGTTGGGGGAGCTGCAGATGTCGCAGGGGTCCCTCCCTTCTTCAGTAAAGGACCTGCATCGGCTGCATCTCTGAACCCTCTGCTGTATTCCGTGAATCAAACGTGCAAGACGGGTATTGTATTCCTGATCAGTCTGAAGCAGATGATACGCCATGCGTGAAGCGCTTTTCCTTCCCACTCCGGGAAGTCTGGAGAGCGCCTGTATCAGATCTTCAAGCACCGTCATGACTGATTTCCAAACAAACCGGGAAAGGACATTCCGGCGGTTTCCTGCTGCACCCGTTCCCGCCAGTTGATAAGAAGAGCTTCAAATGCTGCAATAAGAAGGTCCTGGAGCATTTCTCTGTCCTGTTCATTGACCAGTTCAGGGTCGATGAACAGATTTGTTATCTCCATTGAACCGTTCATCTCAATGGTAACCATTCCGCCTCCTGATGAACCGGAAACGGTGATGTGCTTCAGAGACTCCTGCATATTCTGCATTTGATTCTGCAGGTCCTGAAGAGAAAAGTTTTTCAGCAGGTCATGTAGATTCATTCGATCCTCCGCTTACAATTTCCCCTCGAAACAAGTGCTGGACCATTTCCACGGCAGGATTCTTTCTGTTATGCTCTGCAGATTCTTCAGCATTGGGATTCAGAATCCCCACAGAAATTGGTTTTTCAGCTATCTTTGACAATGCCTCAGCTATATGAGGCGCTTCTTTTCGTGCCCGGTCGGCGCCATATGCAGTGTCAAAATGGAACGTCAGCTCTGTACCGCTGAAATTCCAGGTTGAATGCTCCAGCAAAGCTGCCAAAGTGGGCCTGTCCCGCTTCATAGCCTTGAGCAGATGGGCAATGTCTGCTTCCGTGAGTATCTTGCTCCCTTTCTTTTCTGGAGCCTGCTGGGCCGGTGCATCGGGTTTCGGTGCTGCACTTGCTTCAGGAAGGGAAGGTCCGCTGGATGTGACTGCATGCTTGAGGTCTGCTAAATTCTGATACAGCTGTTCCGGGGTCATCCTTCTGGGAAGCTGGGAAAGACGGCTTATCAGAAGCTCCAGTTCATAGCGCTGACTGATGGAGTAACGTATTGTTCTAAAGAGATTCAGGAGCATATCAACAGCAGTTTCTATCTGAACCAGAGAGAATCCGTCAATGACTGTCTGAGGGAAATTTCCGCTTCGGGTTCCGAGTAGAGATTCCCGGGTAATTCCCAATTTAAGAAACAGAAGTGACCGGAAATACTCGGTAAGATCAATGGTAAACTGCTCAACAGAAATACCTCCTGCCAGCACGCTTTCAACTGCGGTCAGCGCCTGTGATGTCTCTCCCCGTGCAAGCATCTCAGTAAGCATGCTGATGGTTTCAGTTCCGACCAGCCCAAGCTTATCAAGGATTTTCTGCATGGTGATTTCACCTTGGGAGAATGCAGCTATCTGGTCAAACAGGGTATAGGAATCTCTGAGAGATCCTGTTGCTTCTTTTGCTATCCAGAACAGGGCTTCTTCTTCTATGGATATCTCCAGTTCCTGGGCAGCTTCTGCTACACGGTTCTGGATTGTCTCAAGCGGTATAAGCTGGAAATGGAACTGCTGGCATCGTGACCGTATGGTGGCAGGCACTTTATGCCCCTCTGTAGTCGCAAAAATAAACACGATATAGGGAGGGGGTTCCTCAATAGTTTTCAGCAGTGCGTTAAAGGCACTGTTGGAAAGCATATGGACTTCGTCAATGATATATACTTTATATCTGCTGCTGTTGGGAGCAAACAGCACTTCATGCTTAATTTCACGTACATCGTTAACGGAGGTATTGCTTGCTCCGTCAATTTCAATGACGTCAAGGGCATTTCCGGAGGAAATCTCATGGCAGCTCGGGCAGATGCCGCATGGTGAAGCAGCAGGTCCTTCATCGCAGTTAAGGGCTTTTGCCAGAATTCTGGCGGCAGAAGTCTTTCCTACACCTCGAGGTCCGGAAAACAAATATGCATGGGCAATCTTGTTCTCCGAAAGCGAGCTCATCAGGGTTGAAGCAGCAAAGTCCTGCCCGGAAAGCTCCTCAAAGTTTTGGGGACGTTTTCTGGAAGCGGTACCTTCATAGGCCATTGATGTTGCTCCTTACGGAATTATACACTATTGGAAAAATTAAAAAACCCCTTCAGCTCAGGTCACGTGAGCTGAGTCTCATAAACATATCACTTACCGCTGCTACCTTCCGGTCCTGACGGAGTTGGGCGACAGTTCATAGCTCAGTACCTGACCCTCAAACGCTGAAGGGGAATAGCCGGAGAGAGAGGGATTCGAACCCTCGGTACCCTTTAGGGGTACACACGCTTTCCAAGCGTGCACCTTCGGCCTCTCGGTCATCTCTCCAAAGATGAACAATGAAAACCCTGTTGTCCCGAATGTCGGGAATTTCGCGGAGAGAGAGGGATTCGAACCCTCGGTGCCGTAAAACGGCACAACGGATTTCGAGTCCGCCCGATTCAACCGCTCTCGCATCTCTCCAAGTGTACCCAAGAGGATTCGAACCTCCGACCTTTAGATCCGCAATCTAATGCTCTATCCAGCTGAGCTATGGGTACAAAAAAACGGAGAGGGGGGGATTCGAACCCCCGGTACCGTTACCAGTACAACTCCTTAGCAGGGAGCCCGATTCAACCGCTCTCGCACCTCTCCAAATGTACATGCCCAAAGACGGAGAAGGTGGGATTCGAACCCACGGAGCCTCTCGGCTCAACGGTTTTCAAGACCGCCTCCTTCGACCACTCGGACACCTCTCCAAATCGGATTTTTACTATATAGAGCATAGGATTGTTTGTCAATATGAGTGAAAGATATCACAGGTGGAAACGTCGTTTGAGGGGCTGGTGGACCTTTGCTGTTTTTGCCGCATAATATGACAGGGCTGACAGGACAAGCATCGGAATCAGTACATACAGTGACCATCCGGTAAGGGGGATATCTGTGATGCTGTATCTGAGGGTCAGCTCTATAACACCGGCAATGAAGCCGGTAAAGAACAGGACGAGGGAAAGAACCAAAAACCCGCTGCTCCAGGATGCATATTCTGAAACCCGATGAGTGAAGAACAGTGTGAGAATGCTTCCAAGGGCAATGCATACCACCAGAGGAAGGGCTATCTGCGCTGACCAGAGAAAGGTCAGCGCAGATCGTGACAGCAGCTCCAGGACCATAAGATAAAACTGGAGGGCACATGCTGTGAGGATAATTCGGTAATAACCCCGGGATACATACTGGAAGATCAGCAGGACGAAGGAGATGAACACCAGCGAAGCGGCAGGGTATCCAGCCCAGGCAGCTGGAGGATTTTTAATGTCAATCAGGTACAAAAACAAAGCAATGGCAAAAAAGTTGTTGGTAATGGAACGGACAACCCGGTAGGTCTTCAGGATAAATGGCTGCACGAGCAGTACCCAGAACAGAAGTATGGATATCATGGCATAGTATGACCATGTCACCATACCGGTTATTGATACATCAATGATCAAGGTAATGCCGAGGGGAATTAAAAGAACCAGTGTAGATATACCAGCAACATATCTGCTGGGCACACGTACTTCCCGTGTTACTGCCAGGTCACGTGAAACAGCCTCGTGCTCAGCACATATGAACTCCTCCGGAACAGGGGTGCTGCATAGCGGACAGGACTCTGCAGTGTTTTCAAGCCTGACTCCGCAGCGAACGCAGTAGGGCATCAGACAACCTCCCTGCTAGGACGGCTGGACATTCAGTTCCTTGCTGACCATGGTCTTTCCGTCAAAAATAAAACGGCCTTCAATGAACTGACCGTCCATAACCAGAGGAAGCCAGTGCTGGTCGTCCTCCCACATCTTTTCATAGGGAATGTCCTTCACATCAATCCAGAACGGATCAGCCTCGGGGGTGCTGACTAGACTGCCGGTGCAGTTCTTTGCAGTGAACACGTGCCCCCGAAGAGCATAGCCGTCGGTAAACTGAAAGTTGAGAATGCCTGCGTGAGTTAGGTCCTTGGGTGTAAGACCTGTCTCCTCAGCTGTTTCCCGCACAGCGGCCTCCTGAGCAGTCTCTGTCTCTTTAATTCTTCCTCCGGGAGCATTTATCAGCCCTTTTCCAAGGCCGGTCTTTTTGTCTATCAG
>PWNW01000355.1 GCA_003557605.1 Spirochaetaceae bacterium | reverse complement strand
GTTAATAAATAAAGTTATAAAACTAAGTTGAAATAATTGATAATATACGATATCATAGGAGCTACCTGCATCAATGCTTAGATGGAGTAGCGCATGGCAGAATTTTTTTACAGCACGAGTAGAGCTGTCGTTAACATAGTATCATACGCTAGGCAGATATTATCTCTTTGACCAGTGAGGGCATTCCATATGTTTGGCAGCATAAGTGTGATTCATTTTTTACTCGGCAGCAGTCAATGTGCTGCTAATTCTTATGTGTAGATTGGGAGATTGACGTGTCAAACCTGAGAATAAAAAACCTGACAAAAAGATTTGACGAAGTGCTGGCGGTAGACAACATCAGTCTTGATGTTGCAGACGGAGAGTTTGTGACATTGCTCGGTCCGTCCGGATGCGGGAAGACCACAACATTGAGGACTATTGCTGGTTTTTACTATCCTGATGAAGGTGAGATCTATTTTGGAGATAAGCTGGTCAATAATGTCCCGCCGAATAAACGAAATACAGCAATGTGTTTTCAGTCTTATGCGCTGTTTCCTCATATGACAGTATGGGATAATGTCAGTTTCGGGTTGAAGATGCAGAAAATTTCTCATCAGCAGCAGACTGTGAGGATCGAACGGGTTATGGAGATGCTCGGTCTGACAGGACTTGAAAAAAGAAAACCCGGACAGCTTTCCGGTGGTCAGCAGCAGCGGGTAGCTTTGGCTCGGGCAATCGTAACAGAGCCGAAAATACTGCTCTTTGATGAACCTCTCAGCAACCTCGATGCCAAGCTCCGGGTCCAGGTGCGGGTAGAAATTCGGGAGATGCAGAAACGGCTGGGTATCACCTCTATTTATGTCACCCACGACCAGGACGAAGCGCTGGCAATATCTGACAGGATTGTAGTCATGGATCAGGGACATATTGAACAGGTTGGGGATCCGTACGCAATCTATAGGAATCCTGATACCAGCTTTGTAGCAGGGTTCATAGGATTAGCAAACATCTTCGAGGGAAAGATAGTTTCAAAGCACGGCAGTCGATATACGGTTGAGGCGCCGTTCGGAAGCATCGTCATTGATGCGGCAGGCCATGCGGTGCCTGAGGACGAAGGTACCGTGAAATTCAGCTGGCGCCCAGAAGATATGAAAATCTATACCGAGGGAGCTCCCAATAGAGTGAGCGGCATTATTACCCAGGCGGTGTTCATGGGGAATATTACCGATCTTTTTATTGAGGTGAATGGAAAAAAAATGCGTGCCCAGACTGATGAGATTAGAAAACTGGCTGCAGGTGATACCATTGCCTTTAGCATACCGGAAGACGCATTTAGCATGCTCAGGAGATAGGGTATGGAAGAAAATAAACATACACTGCTGCACTACCTCATGCTCCTGCCTGGAGTCGGTTTTATACTTATGTTCATAGGTTCTTCGATATTCCTGACTCTTGCGCAGAGTTTCGGGCTTTTCAGCATAACTGGGCGATCAGCATTTACTTTAAGTAACTGGGCTGCCATTATTCAAGCACGAGAGTCTGTAGATTCGCTGATGTTCTCTTTGAAAATGGGTATACTCAGTTCAATCGGAACAGTTCTATTTGCATTCCCCCTGGCGCTGTTTTTCAGGAAAGGCGGTGCGGGAAAGGGAATGCTTGGATCAATTATTAAGGTGCCCCTGTTCATTCCCGCACTGGTAGCCGCGTTTTTGATAGTCAACCTAATATCATACCATGGGCTGGTAAACTCGGTCCTGCTTAGGCTCAATATCATCCAGCAGCCTATGCGGATGCTGAACGACAGGTTTGGTTGGGGCGTGGTATTTATCCAGATATGGAAAAATCTCCCTTTTGTTCTGCTGATCTTGATGGCCTCAATTGCTTCCATCCGTGATGATACGATTGATGCAGCCAAAAACCTTGGAGCGGGATACTGGTCAATACTTTTTAGAATATTTGTACCCCTGGCTATGCCTGGGATTCTCGTTTCAATGATACTCATGTTCATCAAAGCATTCGGTGATTTTCCGATTTTCAGCGTTGCAGGACCAATCTATCCAGCTGCTATTTCGGTCAGGATGCATATCATGGCTACCTTGTATCAGGAATGGGATCAGGCCGCCGTACTCGGGGTGATCATCATTGTTACCACATTTTTTGTGATATGGGCATATTCACGTTTTGCCGAATTAGTACAGGGGGAAGAGTAGTATGAGAGTCCGCGCAGAACAGCAAAAAACACCCCTGCATGTGTTACAGGAGAGGAGAAGGCGCAGGTTCTATCTGATGTTGACTCTGTTCTTTGTGATTGTGCAGCTCATTTGGGTGGGAATTCCCATACTTATGGCAGTCATGTGGTCACTGGTGGACCCAAAGAACCCCTGGTCATTCCCGAACATGTTTCCGCCGAGTTTCTCGTTTGCCCAGTGGGAATATGTATTCAAGTACACCAACATTGCCCGGGCATTGAGAACTAGCTATTCCATAGCGCCTCTTGCCGTGCTGCTCTCATTCGTCTTATCCCTGCCAACAGATTACATCATGGGCAGGAAGAAGATACCAGGGAAAAAAATATTCATGCTGGTGGTGCTTCTGCCAATTATCATGCCTGGAATGGTTGTTGCGCTGTTTCTCAGCAGGGTGTTTGCCAACTTTGGGCTGAGCCAGAGCTTCTTCGGTCTTGTGCTGGCCCATACCCTCATGGGTATGCCCTACATGATCAGGGTGCTTACAACGAGCTTCCAGTCCATACCGCAGGATGTGATTGATGCTGCGGAGAACCTGGGGGCTACTACATTCGTAAAGATCAAGGATATTTTTCTCCCCATGATCAGGCCGGGACTGCTGGCCGGTATGATATTCGCATTCATCGTAAGCATTGAGGAGTTCAACCTGACCTTTATTATAGGAACCCCGACATTTGAAACGATACCGACAATTCTTTTCTCATTCATGGGGTACAATTTCATACGGACGAATGCTTCGGTTGTGGCATTAATCATGATGACCCCGAACATCATTATGCTTTTCGTTGTGGAAAGGTTTCTTAAGTCGGATTATTTAGCAGCATCGCTTGGTAAGATGTGATGCTGGTAATAAATAAATTCATTTATACATGGAGGTATATTGTATGAAGAAATTATGTGCAGTAGTTCTTGTCTTGATGCTTGCTGCAGGAATGGTATTCGCGGCAGGTGCGCGGGAGGAAGCCGCTCCTACAATTGATCTGCAGACAGCCACCTGGGAGGAGATCGTGGAAACCGCTCAGGCGCAAGGACAGGTAACCTTTTATTCCTGGTACTTCCCGGACTATTTTAGGGAAGCTGCAGCGGATTTCGAGCGGCAGTATGGCATCAAAGTAAACTTGGTCATCGGTGACCAGACTGCCAATTTCAACAAGGTCATTTCTGAGAAAGATAGACCTGTAGGTACAGTAGATGCAATGATCGTCGGTGGGCAGTGGGTGAAGACAACCATGGACCTTGATCTCTTCTACGGACCGATCAAGGATATTATCCCAGATGCTGACCAACTGGCACCGTCCCTCTGGATCGTCCAGGAAGGTGTGCTTACCCACGGGTATTTAGCACCGTTCCATAGAAACCAGACGGGTATTCTCTATGATCCGCAGCGTGTATCCAATCCTCCCCAGACCTTTGCTGAACTTGAAGCCTGGATTGATGCAAATCCGAAACTGTTCGGGTTCAATGATCCGTCACGCGGCGGTTCAGGGCAGTCCTTTGTGCACACCGTAATTAAGCACACCACCGGCGGACTGGAGAAATATGTTGGAGATACCGAAGTAGTTCCGGAGAAGGTAGCTAACTGGGATCTCGCTTGGGAGTGGTTCAATGACCGCAAAGACAAGCTGACCTTCACCGTTTCCAACAATGATTCAATCATCAGGATCAATGACGGCGAAATGGCCATGACATTTGGATGGGATGACAATGTCCAGGATATGATGAACCGCGGTAATATCTTCACCCGGGCACAGATGTACATCCCAGAGATGGGTGCTGCAGGCGGCGGAGATACCATGGGCATCCTGAAGAATGCGCCGAACAAGGCTGCTGCTGCAGTTTTTATTGCTCATATCACCAGCAAGGAGCAGCAGATTAAGAAGTTTGAAATGCTGGGTGCATATCCCTCAAGAATCGACATTCCCATTGAAGGCACCCTGCTCACTGAAGAGGACCGAGAAAATAACGCTCTTGCGTGGTTCCCCGCTCCTTACAAAGACTATATGATAGCTGAATTCGTTCGGAATGTGCTGATGACCCAGTAAGCAGATTATGTTACCGGGCCTGGAAACGGGCCCGGTGCTTCGTTATAAGCTAATATAAAGCTTCAAGATGGCTAGCGCCTGCTGATGGTTGTCATTGGCGAACCCGCCCAGTCCTGTTTCGTCTGTGATACAGAACCCTGCTTCCTGGTAGAGTCGGATTGCCTGCCAGCTCCAGGTCTGCGTATGCAGGTACATATCCCGGTCACCTTCAATTTCGCAGGCCAGCTTCATTCCCGAAGCGATGGCAGCCTTTCCTAACCCTTGTTTTTGGAATTCCGGCCGTACAGCAACCCAGTGCACCCATGGGTCTCGTCGTTTTCCAGTATACGCCCACCAGATAGTGAATGTTCCGACCGGAACATTTTCAGGATTGCACACAAACAGGCACCTCCTTTCCAATTCTTTGACGCAGGGCAGAAAGGTTTTCTGGAAATAGAGCAGCGCATCCATCTCACGATTGAACTCGCCGACCGATGCTTCTATCTCCGCCCAGTAAATCTCATCTCCCGGCATAAAATGGCGAATACTGTATCCATCGGGCAGCCTTGGTTCCATGAGAGCGGCTCCTGCAGGGCGCTTCATGATAAGATCAATATACGGTAGGGACTTATCAAGCATAATCAGCTCCTTTC
>PWNW01000348.1 GCA_003557605.1 Spirochaetaceae bacterium | reverse complement strand
GCTCTTTGGGCAGGCCTGCTTCACCGCGGGACAGGGAAAGAACACTTACGGAACCGGCTGTTTCCTCCTGGTCAATACCGGTACGGAGCTTCCGGTATCAAAACACGGCCTGCTTACAACGGTAGCATATCGGAGGGGGAATCAGCAGCCGGTCTATGCCCTGGAGGGGTCCATCGCCGTGGCGGGTTCTCTGGTGCAGTGGATGCGCGACAGCATAGGACTGGTGGAGAGCGCTCCCGCAATTGACCGACTCGCTGAATCGGTTGAGGACAACGGAGGAATCTATTTCGTTCCCGCCTTTTCCGGGCTCTTTGCTCCATACTGGGAATCAAGCGCCCGTGGGCTGATTGTCGGGCTGACCGGGTATGTGAAGGCAGGACATCTGGCACGGTCGGTGCTGGAGGCGACGGCATTCCAGGCCAGAGATATCTTTGATGCCATGGAGCAGGACTCGGGAGTCAGAATACAGGAGCTTCGGGTTGACGGAGGTATGTCCAAAAGTGATGTGCTGATGCAGTTTCAGTCCGATATCCTTAATGTGCCGGTCATCCGTCCGCAGGTGACTGAAACCACCGCGCTGGGCGCAGCCTATGCCGCAGGCATCTCCCAGGGGGTCTGGGACAGCCATGATGATCTTTCTCAGTACTGGAAGGAAGACAGGCGCTGGTCACCTGATATGTCCCAGAAGACTCGGGATTATCATATGAAGCAGTGGAGCAAGGCGGTTGACCGTTCCAAGCACTGGAGCGATTCTTGACAAGGAGGTCCTTCACGCTATGACAGAGGGAATGCAGGGGCTCCCGGTAAGCGGTGCCTCTCTGGCATACATACTCCATATCATCATCTCTCTGGTGCTGACTGTCCAGATCCTGCTGGACAATAAGCTCCCCCAGTCTTCCATAGCCTGGATCCTTGCTCTGTATCTCTTCCCGTATATCGGTCCGGCCTTCTACTTGATAAGCGGAGTGAACTGGAAACGGAGAAGGATCGTGCAGCAGCGTCCTGAGGAGCTCTTCGGCACCCATTTGAAGCCTGCCCTGGATCATCAGCAGAGCTATATTGCCCGGGAGTATGAGCGGCTGGACAATGATGTAGTGAAGACCCTGCATATGAACCTTTTCAGCAGCAATGCCCTGATCACCATGTACAACCAGGTTTCGGTGTATCATCAGGGGGAGCCGATGTTCCAGCAGATGCTTGATGACCTCCGTTCAGCGCAGCAGTCGATTCACCTTGAGTATTTTCTCTTCCGGGATGACGAACTGGGCTCGGAAATTGTCGAGATCCTTGCTGAGCGCAGCGCAGCCGGGGTGGATGTGCGGCTGCTGGTTGACGGTTTCGGCTCCATGTTTACCCTCTCTCCTGCAGGAAAGAAACAGCTTGAGAAGGCGGGTGTGGAATTCAGGACCTTCCTGAATCCCAGGAACATTATCGGCGCCCTTATGATAAACTACAGCAATCACCGGAAAATCGCTGTTATTGATGGAGAGACCGCCTACACCGGAGGCATGAACATCGGCAGGGAGTACCTTGACGGCGGTTCCCGTTTCAATTGCTGGCGCGACACCCATGTAAGAATTACCGGAGAGCTGGTGGCTCTGCTGCAGTCGGTGTTTCTTGCAGACTGGATGAACAGCGGGGGAAAGCTGAAGGAGCTTGACAAGTTGTTCTCACTGATGGAGGAGCATGATGAAGAGACCTCGGAACATCTTCCTGCCCAGGTGATCTGCAGCGGCCCCGATTCAACCTGGTATGCGGTGCAGCATCTCTACTTCAATATGATCGCCAATGCGGACAGCAAGGTGCTCATCCAAAGTCCCTACTTTGTTCCCGATGACGGGGTGAAGACCGCACTGGAGACTGCAGCCCTCAGCGGCATTGATGTGCGGCTGATGATGACCGGGAATCCGGACAAGAAGATTCCCTTCTGGGCTGCCCACACCTATTTTCACAGTCTTCTTGAGGCGGGGGTGAAGATCTATCTCTACACCAAGGGATTTCTCCATTCCAAGATGGTTGTCATTGATGACACCATTGTCACCACCGGCAGCTGCAACATGGATGTGCGCAGCTTCTTTTTAGATTATGAACTGAATCTGGTCTTCTATGACGAGGCAATGGGGAAGGAGTTCTCCCGGGAATTTGAACGTGATATGGAGGACTGCATTGAACTGTCCAGAGAGGAAGCACGGAAAACCCATGTTGCCAAGAACCTGAGAAACTCCATCTGCAGGGTTTTTTCCCCGCTCTTGTGATTCTTGGCGCTTCCTCCTATAATAACGATGATGATGAAGGAGCTCCCATAGATGCAGTTGCCGGACAGCGGGTTTCTTACAGATGTATTACTCCCGATTCTGGACATTACTATCGTAACTCTGCTGTTTTATAAAATATACACTAGTATAGCAAGGACGCGGGCTGTGGAGGCTGTGAGGCTGATGGTGCTCTTCGGGGCTCTCTATGGTGCAGCCTGGCTGCTGCAGCTTACTGCAACGGTCTGGCTTTTTAGACATGCGGCCGCAGCAGCGGTGATCATTATGGCGATTATCTACCAGCCTGAGCTCAGGAGGGCCTTTGCCCGCACCGGATCCCGGTCAGGCAGTCTCTTCGGGCTTACGGCGAAGACCACTGCAGAACAGATTGAAACGGTGGTGCATGCCATGCAGGTGCTGTCCTCGAAGGAACGTGGCGCTTTAGTGGTGTTTCCCAGGAGAATTCCTGTCCGAGGGGTGGTGGATTCCGGCACGAGGATTCAAGGTGAGATCAGCGGTTCCCTGCTGCTTACCATTTTTGACCATGACACCCCCCTGCATGACGGAGCAGTAATTATTAATGAAGGAAAGATCCAGTCCGCCGGATGCTTTCTTCCGATCAGCGAACAGTCTGATATCAGGAAAAGCTTCGGTTCCCGTCATCGTGCCGCACTGGGGATGGCCGAGGAGACCGATGCGGTGGTGCTGATTGTATCAGAAGAGACTGGATGCATGTCCCTTGCCTACAACGCAAATCTGTATTACGATCTCTCCCCGGAAACGGTAAGAAGAAGCCTTATTGCCCTGCTGAACTATCAGGATATCCTGCCTGAGGATATGGAGGAGGCTGCCGATGAACTTGATTGATCTTCGCAGGATAGTTCACAACTGGCCGGCCAAGGTGCTGTCCCTGGCAGGTGCGCTTCTCCTGTTTCTCATTGCACAGAACACCTCATTGGCACAGCGCGAGATGATTACATATGTGCAGGTGCAGATGCCTCCCGGGTTTACTGCTGTGGAGCCTCCGGAAGGGATGGTCACCGTGACTCTTCGGGGCCCGGCAGACCAGATCTACACAGTGCTGCCGGAGCATATCAAGTTGAAGGCGGACTTTTCTGATGTAACGGAGCCAGGCAGGCATTGGGCCTTTATCCGTCTTGATGCGGCCCATGAGTACAGGCTCTTCAGTCCCCTGGAAATTGACTATCGTCCAAGACGGATTGAGGCGGTCTTTGAAAGGAGCAGTCAGTGATTTTGGGTATCGGTATTGATATCGTTGAAGTGAACCGTCTCAGGGAAGGGAACATCCCCCGGGGATTTCTCAAGCGAATTCTTCATCCCGATGAGTACCGCTACATCATGGAATCGGGGGAGGACCCTGCATCCTCCGCCGCAGCCCGGTTTGCTGCGAAGGAGGCTTTTGCCAAGGCCCTGGGCACCGGGATCAGGGGATTCAGCCTTCGGGATGTAAAGATTGCCCATGACCCTGATGGACGGCCGGTCCTTGAGCTTGAGGCGGGAGCCTTGCGGCTTTTCCAGCAGAAGGGGGGAAAACGCCTTCACGTGTCGGTCTCCCATGAACGCCATTGGGCGTCCGCTGTGGTGATCATTGAGTCATGACAGGGAGGTCCAGCTGATGGGGGAGAGAAAGATTTGCCTGACCGCAGCCTATGACGGCACCTGTTTTTACGGATGGCAGGTGCAGGCAGCGGGGAGGACTGTGCAGGGGGTGATGGAAGAGGCCCTTGCACAGATGCATCGCCGGCCGGTGAGGCTTACCGGTGCCGGAAGGACCGATTCCGGGGTGCATGCCCGCGGGCAGAGGGCCCACTTTACCACTGACATTGCATCCATGGAACCTCAGCAGTTTGTTCCGGCGCTCAACAGTCTGCTGCCGAGGGATGTTCGGGTAACTGATGCCCGGGAGGTTCATCCCGGCTTTCATGCCCGGTATGATGCGGTATCACGGGAGTACCGGTACCTGCTGCACTGGGGTTCCCAGGACCCGATGAACAGCGGGGTGATGCAGATATCACGGATTCCTGATATCCCGCTGCTCAACGCCTATGCACGATGCATCATCGGCACCCATGACTTCACCTCCTTCTGTTCATCCGGGGATGCATCGGCATCACGGATACGGAACATCACCGATGCGGTGTGGTATGCAAGGGGCAGTGATGCGGTCTTTCTGATCAGGGGTAATGCCTTTTTATGGAAAATGGTCCGCTCCCTGGTGGGAACGATGCTGGAACTGGAGCAGGCTGGCGCCCTTGCTTCAGAAATGAAGAGGATACTTGAAGCCCGGGACAGGGACCGCTCAGGCACCGTTGCTCAGTCCTCGGGGCTGCATTTATGGCGGGTGGAATATGCATGAACAGAAGCTTCACAAGCTGGTGAATGATCTTCAGGAGATACTGACAGGAATCCCTAGTCATGGGGAAACACCTCAAAGCGAGGAGCTCTCACGGGAAGATCTGCTTGCAGATCTGCAGGAACGTATTGGTACGTGCAGGCTCTGCTCACTGTGTGAAGGAAGAACCTGCACCGTGCCGGGATACGGACCTCTGGATGCGAAGGTGATGGTCATCGGGGAAGGCCCCGGTGCCGAGGAGGACAGGCAGGGGCTGCCCTTTGTCGGGGCAGCGGGACAGTACCTTGACAAGTGGTTT
>PWNW01000244.1 GCA_003557605.1 Spirochaetaceae bacterium | reverse complement strand
CTTCGAGGCATGCGTGCTGGAGCATGATCACCTGCCGGCGGTTGATGATGCCGGAAACACAAAGGGAATGCTTCAGTGCAGCAGGGCATTCCGTCCTGAGCGGTACTCACTGTCGGTGCTGCAGAAGCAGCTGAGGACTGCAGGGTCACTTGAGGACCTTGCATCATTCCAGCAGCAGATTCAGGCGCTGTGCTGTTCCCTTACGGATTCAGGGGCTTCAGCCCAGAGCGTCTGCCATGTGATCACCTCCGCTTCCGATGAAATCCTTCGCCGAGCAGCACAGATTGCGCAGCAGCAGCTTGGGGATGCTCCGGCTCCCTATGTGTTTCTTGCCCTGGGAAGCGAAGCCCGATATGAACAGACCCTGGCCACCGACCAGGACAATGCGCTGATCTATGGGGATACAGAAGCAGATGATGCGCAGGCTTATTTTTTGAAGCTCGGAGAGCTTGTCTGCGATACCCTGGATGCAGCGGGATACCGGTACTGCCGGGGGGGCACCATGGCAAAAAACCCCGAATGGAACA
Source organism: Spirochaetaceae bacterium (assembly GCA_003557605.1). Taxonomy (GTDB): domain Bacteria; phylum Spirochaetota; class Spirochaetia; order PWKH01; family PWKH01; genus PWKH01. The sequence continues at coordinate 4,434 of PWNW01000244.1, read as the reverse complement.
AACCCCTGGGGCAGTGGAAGGAGTACTTCACCGCCTGGACTGCTGAGCCGGAAGGCAGCGTCCTTTCGAGGTGCTGCGCCCTTCTTGATATGAGGCCGGTATGTGGAGCCAAGTCCCTTGCTGCTGAACTGAAGCAGCATGCCGGGGATGAGATTGAGTCATCCCCCGGGTTTCTCAGTCATATGGCGATGCAGACACTGCGGTATAAAAGTCCCGTGGGGCTCTTCGGGCGCCTTGTGCCGGATGGTCCGGAGGACAGGGTGAACATCAAGGAGGCGATGATCCCTATTGTGGAGGCCGCTCGGCTCTATGCGCTGAAGCACCGCCTCAATGAGACCGGTACTTTTGACCGGCTGGATCGGCTCTATGAGATCGGTGTGCTGAAGGAGGAGGTGAGCAGGGGGATGTCCCAGGCTTATGACCAGCTGATGCAGCTGCGACTTCGGCACCAGGTGGGTCTGCTGCACCGCAGCCTTCCCCCTGACAACTCTATTGATCCCCAGTCCCTTGCATCCTTTGAATCGGACATGCTTCGCAGGGTGTTCTCTGAGGTGGGCAGGATGAAGAAGAAGATCAGCCTCGATTTCCGCATATCAGATCAGTGATATCTCATTTCTTCTTCTTTCCTGTTGCAAGGGAGACGGTGATCAGCACGATGAAGCTCAGGGGTATCGAGACAATTCCCGGCTGGTTGAGCGGCATCGGCGCCGATGCCGCATCAAAGCCGTAGCGGGCCCACATATCAGGGCTCAGCATAATCAGTCCCACCGATGCAGTGATGCCCGTAAGGATTGAGGCGATGATCCCTTTAGAGGTGGTGCGTTTCCAGAAGAGCATGAACAGCAGTGCGGGAAGGTTCGCTGAAGCTGCAACGGCAAAGGCCCATCCTACAAGAAATGACACATTCATGTCCCGAAAGGCGATGCCCAGGATGATGCCGATGATGCCCACTATCACTGCAACGATCCTGCCTGAGAGCACCTTCCCGGTATCAGATACCTCCTTCTTCAGGATGTTCTCCATCAGGTCATGTGCTACCGCACCAGAGGCTGCCATAATAAGCCCTGAGACGGTGGCAAGCACGGTGGTGAACGCTATCCCTGATATCATGGCGAAGAGGACCTCCCCGAAACTCCGGGCAAGAAGGGGTGCGCTCATGTTGCTGGTCTCGGGGTTCAAGGCTCCTGCTGCGACGGAACCGAGGCCTAGGTACATGGTGAGTATGTAGAACAGGCCGATTCCCCCGATGGCTACGATGGTTGACTTCCGTGCCGCCTCTGCGCTGGGGACGGTATAGTACCTGATCAGGATATGGGGGAGGGCGGAGGTGCCGAGAAAGAGAGCGAGCATCAGGGAGATGAAGTTCAGCCGGTTGAGGAGGGTGGTGAAAGCCGGTTCCCCCTCCCTGGCCTCTACGGGAAACATCAGCCCGGGACGCATGAAAGCGGAACCTGAGGTGGGCTCTTCGTAGTACACTGTAACCGATTCACCCCGGTCTGAGGTGAAGGATGTGCTCATGGCTCTCTGCACGGTGGTTGACCGGTCAGAAAACACACTGATATATCGAAGCGGTCCCACCGCACCGGTGGAGCTGCCGTACTGTTCAGGAAGAGAGGAGACATGGCCCATCTGGCGCACCCGGTTTGCCAGGCTCTCAGGTCCTCCGTTGACTACCCCTGTTCCGTCGGGAAGCACGGAACGGAACTGGGTTTCCACCAGGACTTCGGTCCCTGGAATATGAAGCCACCAGTCCTCAATTCTGATGACGTCCCTTCCGTTGAAGGACTCAAGCCTCCAGGGATGCTCCGAGTCATCGGGGACTTCAAACCGTACGGTACGCCCTTTTATATTTGCGGTATAGGTGTGCTCGTCAGCAAAGGATGCATCTACGGGACGTGAGATGCGGTAGAAGACGATCTGCTCCTTTCCGGTGTACCGGTCAGTTACTGCATGGCGGCCGGTAACACGGGCGCCTGCAATCTCCGGCACCGGTGTTTCTGCGGAGAAGTCAGCGGGGACCTGCTCAAAGCGGTAGCTTTCCAGGTCTGCAGAACCCTCTTCGGCGGGGAGGTGACGGGTGTCTATACCCCTGGCAAGGACAGCGACAGTGAGGATTGCCGCAAAGGTCAGCAGCAGGCCTCCGTTGAAAAACTGCACGTAGGTGGTGGATGTCATCCCCCCTCCGGCAACGATGAGTATCACCACGGTCCCAACCAGGATGACGCCCCAGTAGTGGGGGATGCCCAGCAGCGGTTCCACCAGCACCCCGGCACCGACCATCTGAGGGACCAGGTAGAACAGTGAAACGACTAAGACGCTCAGTCCCGCTGAAAGCTGGATGCCCGGCCGGCTGAATTTCTTGTTCAGGGCATCGGAAAAGGTGAAGGTTCCCATGCGCTTCATCGGTTCTGCGATGATGAACAGCGCCACAATCCATCCGGCAAGAAAGCCGATGGAGTAGAGAAATCCGTCATATCCGTGGAAGGCTATCAGGCCGGCGATGCCGAGAAAGCTTGCTACCGAGAGATATCCTCCTGCGAAGGCGATTCCGTTGACCCCCCAGTGAATCGAACTGTTTGCAACAAAGTATCCTCCCACGCTGCTTGCTTTTTTACTGGTGTGTCTGGATACGGCAAGCACCAGGGCGACGAACACGACAAATACCGCAATTGCCATAGGCTCCTCCCTGTGCGGTCGTGTCTGCGAAGCTTACGGGGAATGAGAAGATCTTCCGGAATTTTGAGTACGGCAGAGGTGGTTGTAGATCAGCGCAAACAGTACGGCAAGGAGGATCAGTCCCAGCCCGTAGGCTGAAGCCAGGTTCAGGCCGAACACCGCACGTGCACCCATCCACGCAGGTCGGAAGACGCTGAGCACCACAAAGCCTGCATATACAATTGAATAGATGAGGGTCATCCTGACCCCGACATAGACTCTTCGCTGTTCAAACGCAGCTTGCGAGGCCGAAGATTCATGATTCATCACAGCCTCCTTATCCCTTTTCAGGGACTCTTTTTTATATGCTATCACAGTTTCTGTTGGAATTATAGAAAATTTTTTAAATGAGTCACATCGCGGAAATTCCTGCTCAGGATGGAATGCGGTTAGAGAAGTGCTCGTGCACAGCATCTATCAGGTGGAGCTGTATTTCTTATTATCATACTGCAGATACAACGCAGGACTTTTCCCCATAATCCGCTTAAAGGTCCTGGAAAAATGAAACTGGTCATCATATCCCAGCAGCTGTGCAGCTTCCTTGATCCTCAGGCCTTCCCTGTCCATCTTATCGGCGGCAAAGTGCATCTGCAGTCCCTGGAGAAAGCGGTAGGGGGTCTGGTGGTCATGGACCGTAAAGAGCCTGCACAGGTAGGAAGGGCTTACGCCGCAGGATTCAGCGGCTTCCTGGAGGCTTCTGAGATCAAGAAAGTGAGCTGCTATGATGTCCTTGCACTTCTGGTATGTTCGAAAGGAAGTGCTGATACGGCTGCCCTGGGATGCTGCTGAGTCTGCCATCTTCAGGATCAGCGCTTCTGCAAGGCGGGAGCAGATTCTGTCTGCGTAGGGAGAGGAGGAAAGACCATATTGAATAAGCTCCTCAAAGTTCTGCAGAATGGTCTGGGAGGGATATGCATGAAGCACATTGCCCAGCAGATTCAGGTCATCTTTCAGAAGCTTCACCGCCTCCTTTCCGGACAGGTCCAAGAAGCATTTGATAATCTCCTCGTCAGAATCTGCGGAAATTGCATGGCCCACCCCTGGACCGTAGCAGAATATTGTACCGGGGATAAGACGATGAACTGAATCCCCCAGTACCAGGGTTCCTTTACCGGCGGCAACATACTCAATTCCGTAATACCGAAATGAACTCCTTTCCACCTTGTACCCGATTGAGCACTTCTCTATTCCCCCTGCAGCTGCAAAGATGCCCTTCTGTGCATGGTCTCGTCGATGGTCACGGTAAAAACGGGCGGCTTTCTGTACCTGCTGGGAGAAAAAATCAGGTTCCTTGGGAGTACTGGTGCATTCCATTGCCCCTCCAGGTCAATACATGGCATAAAAATGAAAAACTTTGCTATGTTCCGATGCATTCCTTCTGTTATATACTAATACACAATTGTACTATCTTCTACATTCCGTTGAAGGAGAGGAATCTATGAAAAAGATGATGAAAGGTGCAGTCCTGCCGGGGAACAGCACCGTTGAAATCAGGGAATACCCGGTACCGGAGCCGGGTCATGGCGAAGTGCTTATCAAGACGAAGGCATCTACCATCTGCGGAAGCGACATAAGGGCAATTTACCATGAGCATGTGGGGAAAGGACCTGAGGGGTACCAGGGAGTCATTGCGGGACATGAGCCCTGCGGGCAGATTATTGCCTGCGGACCTGGTCTTCGCCGGTTTTCAGAGGGCGACAGAGTTATTGTATATCATAT
>PWNW01000248.1 GCA_003557605.1 Spirochaetaceae bacterium | reverse complement strand
TAACGGTATTACCCAAGCTTCCCAAGCTTGAGAAGCGGGTTCGACTCCCGTCAGCCGCTTACATATATCTGCAGCTAAGCGAAACAATCATTACAAGCTAATTTCAGCAAAAGTGATCATACGGTAAGGGCTGTATGATATTTCCTGAGAAGGCTTGTGTATCCTTCAACCGATTTTATCATATAATGGGATCAATCTCACCTTTGCCGATTCATTACATGAGTCACTTCCGTGGGTGACTTGTGCATGGCATCTTCTGCCACTTAGTTTCTTTGCACAGGTTGCCGGTGAACGAATAATGCATCTCATACATTTGGATCTTCCTTGATTCGGGGTTACTTCCAAACCCAATTAACCTGCAGCTTGAGGGCTTGTGGGGTGCTGATTTTTTTAGCCGCATATGGTTCGATCCCATGCACATACGCCGGAAAGTCATTTCGTAGGAGAAAAGAGCATGTTAGAACAGCGGCAGAGCAATTTCCATAGTATATGCAGTTGGCGTTTGCACGGTACCGTAGAAGCCTCCGATTAATTCAGCTATGCCAGCCTGGTATGCAGCATGTATATAGTATCGGGCATCCTGCGATAACAGATCGTAGGGATATGTGGAAAAACCGGCAGCTAGTGCAATGTTGCCGGCTTTATACGATGTCTCTATGCCAAGAGCACTCTCAGTAACCTGAGGCATCCTCAGATCTACATATCCACCAAGCTGCAGGCCCCCCCGCGTATACGATACTTCACTATGTATTCCAAATGATACTGCAGGATCTTCGCCAATAGTTTTCATGAGATCGCTGATTTTTTCGTCGCGCACTAGATAATAGTTCCTTCCGAAAACGCCTGTAAGCAGTGAACCCCGGGAAAATGATACACCTGCCCGATACGATATTGATTGCTGTATACCTGATACTTCAGCTGCAGCCGTGTAGTTCGACAGTCCATATTGATCTGTATAGAATGAATCCACACGGAACTGCAGATCATTGTCAACCAGCATGAGCATGGCTCCTCCGATGTAAAGATCTACCTGATTGTCTTCCGAAGAAGGCAGCGGTATCCGTACGTCTGCGAAGGGCGCAATAAGCGTCTTTTTGAACATATCATATACAGAAGTGACCGAATCACCAAATGGTCTCGTATATGTAGGTATGCTGCCGAAGTCCACGACGGTACCAGTTCCTACTTCGAAGGTTGATGAAGGGCTGCTCAGGAAAGAAAGGCGTGCAGCGACCATAGCGGGATACCTGATATCATCTGCAAAGAGCGAAGCTCCCATTTGGGTTCCACCTACGGTAAGTACAGTTTGGGATCTTTGAATCATTGGCATATCAACCTGTGCTTCAAGGTTTCTGATAAGCAGCCCGCTTCCCAATGTGAACGGACGATCTCCTTTGGAGGAGACATGAATGGTGGATTCTGGTCTGCCGATGCGGATGTAATCAACAAACGAAAGCAAGTCATAGGCGATGTCCATGCTGCGGGAAAAACCCTCTTTACCAGCACCAAATGTCCATGCACCCTCACTTCTCCTTAAGTCAAATAGATTTTTATCATCAAGCGGGTCCCCTGAGTAGATTACCCGGAACGCCAATCCCAAATCAAAAAGTTCGGAATGAATAGACGGATTCAATGAGCTTACGCCGTAGAGCGTGTCTGTTTCTTGGTCACTGACAATACCTTGAGAAAAACCTACAGCCAAACCTGGTGTGAACGGGGGATCACTTATTCGTTCAGTCACAAATTCAGGAAATGAAGCAAGCCGCACAGTCGATTCCAGAGAGAATGCCTGGAGTTCATTCGGAGTGCCGGTTGCAACTGCTGAAAATTCCGAGCTTCCGGCCTGGATTGTTCCCCGGGCATAGACCTGTGCGGTACTGCCGAAGATATCAGCAGGCTCTCCCTCTATACCGATAGTTAGCCTGACAGGAAATCTGAGATAGGCGAGCTTTACTCCTAAAAGACCTTCTGCTGTTTCGGGGAATGGTATATGAGAATATGCAGAAAACACAAACGGTTCTTGGTGGATATCCGCATTAAGGTGAAGACCGAAAGAGAAATCTGTATTACCGATACCATCATCGTGAAACAGTGAAGCGATTAGGTCGCCCCTCTTTGTGTAGTGCATTCCCTTAAACAATCCTGGAGTAAAGAGTCCTCTCGATACCGAACCGAGCACCCGATAGGATAGTGCTTGGGCAGTGCCCTGGATGCCTGCGGACGCACTGAAGTTGTAAAGACCTTCCTCCCATGTAAAAAATGAATCTACTATCGGGGCTAAATCCTGATCTAAGAGCATGAGGAAAGAGGTATCGAGGATGGCCTCTATGAAATCTGATCCTTCTTCATTGAACCGGTAGCGAAAATCTATATATGGAGCTACAGCTGTTTTCTCATAGACATTGTCTGCATAATCAGGGTATTCCTGTTTGCTGATACCGAAATCTACAACAGCTCCGATACCGATTTCAATCGGTATGTGAACGAAGTTACCCAGTGCAAAGCGGGTGCCGAGAAGAGACGGGTAACTCAAATCATCTATAAAGAGTGTTGTATCGAAATGTGTAGTGTGCACCTCCAGGAGCACTGGAATACGTCTTATGAACGGCATTTCAGCAAGCGGATCAAGCTTGCTGATCAGCATTCCATGGCCTAGAGTAAATGGGTCGTTATGGCCGGCGGAAAACCTGAATGTGTCCTCTGCAAGACCAAAATGCATGTAGTCGATGAGTGAAAAGAGTGCATGCCTGCTGTCTAACGCGTCTTCACCACCATTGCTTTGATCCCTCAAGATTACAAAACGCAGTCCAAGAGAATACTCATGTGACCTGACCGCTGGGCGTAGAATGCTCATTACCTGCGCCCGCTGAGAAACCCTGTCAAACTGTACGCCCAGTGTAAAGTCCAATGTAATTATCTGATCATGTGTTTGAATAATCTGATCAGGTATTTGTATGATCTGGTCTGGATCCGGCTCAGCAGGAACTTCTTCTTCGGTGTCTTCGGCAACTACCCCGCGAACCGTATCTCTGTCCGCCTCTACTGGAACAGCTTGAAGCACTCGTATCTCACGTTCCGGCGGAGGAATGATTACCTCTTCTTCTGCTGCTGGAGCACTTATCATCGGGAACTGCAGTCCTGAGCCATCCCTCAGTTCAATTTGTACAACATCTGCCTGAATAATATACACAGGTTTTTCTGCAGGTTCGGGTACAGGCTCTTCGGCTACTGGAATTATTGGAGCAACTTCCTCATCTGGATCCGTCGGCGGCTCTATTTGGACCGCAGCAGGTTCCCTTTTGGGCTCTCTTCCAAATTCTGCCAGGTAAGAAATATCATTGACCGGATTGGAAAAGACAATATTCAGAATATCCGCTTCAACTGCGCCATCTCTTTCACTTCGGGCAAGCATCCAGTATACATCCACTTCAAGAACTCCTGATTGGACTCCTGTGTTCATGGACACAATTTCCTGCCTCATGTCCCGATCTTCAATTTGAGCAACTGCTCCCAGATCAACATGCAGCTCCAGCTTTTCAAAGGGCAATACCGGATATGTGCTTGTCAGCAGTATCGGCCATATACGATCGTTACGTAGGTATTCCTGCGGATCAAGCTGGAGGTACTCGCTAGGTATCTTTCGCACCTGTGCAATATTTTCACTGGCAGCCTCCTCCCATATCCTGTACGGGAGCATTAAACGTGAGAACTCTTCCTGTTTCTTCCGGGTTATTGCCGTGAGCTCTGCGTCGAGCTGCTGTTGAATTTCCTGCCGGTTTTCTTCCAGGCGTAATGCAAACTCATCATCGGTCTCCCAGATTTCCGGTTCCAGCTGCTTTAGCTGGCTGAATGCAGGCTGGAAAGATTCCTGCAGCTTTCTTTGTTCAGCTGCGAGCCGTTGAGCAAATGCTTCTTCGTGGATACCTGTATGTTCTTCGATGAGTAACAGAGCCTCCATGATATCTTGAGGTTCGTCGCTGCGGGATCCCCGCGCCATGCCCATAGCTTCCCGAGCTGCTTGAGCATAGAGAACTCCAGTAATACAAAGAATGACCACAAATACTGACAGTTTTCTCATAAATTCCATGCTTACCTGCACCTTTTCATATATTCCATTTATTCTTTTCGAGCGTATAGTAACACATTTTTGCTAAAATGCACGTACCGGACGAATTCTGCTGAACGAACCACTTCTGCTGACTGCATGAGCAGTACCATTGGTGAAACGAAGTCTCCATGCAGAACCCTCTCCGCTTGCAGTTGAGCTCCAATAGTACCCATTCCCAAATAATCCCAGATCGTTTAGATGCAGCTCGTTGTACATCATCTCTATCGCATCTAGGGACGGGAGAAACCAGTCATTGTATCCGTCATGCGTGTAGATTGATGATAGATAGGCCGCACTGCTCTCATGATCTTTTTGTGCTATGATACGTGCAGTATTGTGTGAGCCTGAGCCCGCATCGGGTTCAGTGTTCAGCTCCCCAGAAGAAACATTGCTCCAGGAAAAGAGGCTAGTTTGCGGATACCTCAGATCTTCTGGGGCAGCTTCAAGAAACCTCCATCCGTCGGAGAAGTCACCTTTATCGAAGAAAATGAAACCACCTCCAGGTCCAATGTCGCCGATCTGGGGCACATCATCAAACACATTGAGATGCATATCTCCGACAGCTAGAAGATTGTCTGAAGAAATGGAATTTGTAAACACGCTAAGCACAATATGATATCTGCCTGATTCACTGAATGTATGGGTGTACTCGTTTCCCGTTCCTGCATGTACTCCGTTTATATTCCAAGAGTACACCGGGTTTGTATAGTCACCCGTAGACGTGAATGTAACCTCAGCAATGTCATTCTCATCGATTATGGGGAAGGAATTCCTGGTAAAATGAGCTCTTTTGTGAGTATTTGGGTCATCGATTGTTAGATCGATGTCACCTGACCCCTCCTGATATTCTGTGATGATGATGGATCTCGATGTAGGTG
>PWNW01000327.1 GCA_003557605.1 Spirochaetaceae bacterium | reverse complement strand
TGCTATGACCAGAAGACCCAGGATGCATTTATTCAGCATCATAAAAACCCCTTCGGGTTCAACAATCTCCGCTATACCAGCAGCGTTGAGGATTCAAAGGCAATAAACAACGTCAAGGGTCCTGGGGTGATCATTTCAGCCGACGGGATGTGTGAAGCCGGCAGGATACGGCACCATCTGGTGCAGACCATTGAGAACAGTGAGAACACCATCCTGATTGTGGGATTTATGGCAAAGCATACCCTGGGACGGAGGATTGTGGACCGGAACCCCGAGGTAAGAATGTTCGGAAGGACATTCAAGGTGCGTGCCCGGGTGAAGGCGATCAATGCCTTCAGCGCCCATGCGGACTACCAGGAGATCAGCGAATACGTGCATCAGCTGGATGCACAGAAGCTCAAGGGAGTGTTTCTGGTTCATGGTGAACCTGATGCCCAGAAGCACCTGAAGAAGGTCCTTGAGAAGCAGGGAGTTCCCCGGGTGGAGATCGTTCAGTACGGGAAAAGCATCCATCTTTCCTGACGGGGAGGCAGCATGAACACAGCAGTCTGTTTCGGTGATTCCAACACCTGGGGCTGCGACCCTGCCGGCGGGGGGCGGTTTCCACGTTTTGTCCGGTGGCCGGGGGTGCTCCAGGAACTGCTGGGAGATACGTGGCATATTGTGGAGGAGGGGCTCTGCGGAAGGACTGCTTCATGCGAGGACCCCCTGACCCCATTCAGGGGTGCGGCATCATACATCCTTCCGTGCCTGGAATCACATGCGCCGGCGGATCTGGTGATCATCATGCTGGGAACAAATGACTTGAAGACCAGGCTGTGCCTCTCTGCCCAGGAGATTGCATCAGGCATAGAGCGGCTGGTGAAAATGGTCCTTGCCAGTGAATGGGGTCCCCAAGGAAAGGCGCCTGAGGTGCTTCTTATCGCTCCGGCGGTGCTGCATCCAGACACTTCCTTCGTTGAATTCCTCCCCGACGGGTACCGCAAGTCTCTTTGTTTAGCCCCGCTGCTGCGGCACACCGCAGCTTCCCTGGGCATCCGGTTCCTTGACGGGTCTGCACATGCAGAGGTGGATGCGGCAGAGGGGGTCCATCTTACCCGGGAGAGCCATCGCCGGCTGGCTGAGGCAGCTGCTGAAATTTTATATGATTTCTAAGGAATTCAGGCGCTTTGCTTCGGTGCTTCTGCTCTCAGCAGTGCTCCAGGGCCTGACGGCCGGGGACTGCAGGCTGCTTCCCAGTGTGATATCGCAGGTTGGGGTATACGGTACAATGGGATCCTATCCCTGGTGGCCTGAGGAAATGCAGCAGCCGATTATTCGTGATATGCTGCTGACTGCCTCGTCTGCAGCAGCCCCCTTGGGCCTGTACCGCAGTGATCCTGCAGCAGCTGCAGGAATCCATCTGGTGCAGGGCGCTTCAGCTGCTGCAGGTGCGGCAAATCATCTGTTTCTGGGGAACAATTATCTGGGAAATTCACTGGTCAATCTGGCGGTCAAGGGAGGCATGTACGGAGGATATCTTGCCTGCTCTGATGATCCGGTTTCTTTGGGCAGGCTTGTGACGGCACCGGTGAGGAAATTCAGCAGTCCCTTTGTCTGGGGGTCAGTCCTGGGGTTCTCAGTGCTTGGCGCACTCAGTGTCGACAGAGAGCATTCTGTTCCCCTCTGGCAGTCAGATACCGTAGAGATACATGGTCAGCAGTATCCCCGGGCTGCGGGAATTCCCCTCTTTGCAGCTGGAGAAGGGATCAACATGCTGATCACCGGCATCGGGGAGGAGAGCTGGTACCGAGGTACGGTGTATGAACAGCTTTCCAGGGAAATTGGAACAGGATGGGCCAAGGCTGCTGATGCTCTGATATTTTCCCTGGTGCATCTTCCCCAGGAGATTGTTCTTATAGAGTCAGGTGAAATGACCTGGGGTGATGCCCTAGGTCAGGCTGCTCTTCGGTCAGGAATAACCCTGCTTCTCAATACTGCCTATGATGCGGGAGGACTGGAACTTTCCTCGGCGGTTCATACATGGATTAATCTTGCCCTGCATCTTTCAGGGTTTTTATTCGGAGGAGGAGTGCTTCAGCACTAGGAAATACTTCACTATTTTTTCATATTCCTGTATCTTAGCAGAGAGAAAGGAGTGATCATGAAATCAAAAGATCCTGAGGTGTTCATCACCGAAGCAATAGAAGCATATATGGGAATAGTTCAGACGGTGTATGCCGACTCGCTGAAGATGGCTGCGCTCTACGGGAGCGCCGCCACGGGGACCTATGTTCCTTCGGTGAGCGACATCAACCTGCTGTGTGTTGTGGATCCCGCATCCCCCAGGCGTCTTTTTGACCTGGGTGAACGTTCCCGGAAAGTAACCCGGAAGTACCGCATTACCCCCCACATACTCTCCCTGAAGGAGCTTGAGACCTCTTCGGACGTTTTCCCGGTGGAGTACCTTGAGATAGGGGAGACCATGGAGCTGCTCCATGGTACTGACCTGATATCTTCACTGGAGATTGACCGGAAGAACCTCAGGCACCAGGTGGAGGCCATGGTTCGGGGGGAAATCAATTCACTGAGGCAGCTGATCATTACCAGCTTCTCACGGCAGAAGCTGTTTGCTCTGGAGCTCAGGGAGTGGGCAGGGAGGCAGAGCGCCCTCTTCCGTGGAGTGCTGCGGCTTACCGGCAGGGAGCAGGGGATTTCACGTCATGACATCATCGAACACCTCGCAGAAACCTTTGAGATACCCCAGCGTCCGCTGCTTGAGCTTGAGGACATGAGGGAAGGGGTGAAGCTCAGCCGGGACCTCCAGGAAGTGGTCTCTGAGCTTCTGTTAGCCTATATAGCCGTGGCGGAGAAAATCGATGGTCCGGAATACCGTTAGCATTATTATTATGGCGGTCCTGTTCCAGGGGCTTGCTGCGGCAAACTTTCCGGCACCTGCGGGATATGTCAATGATGCGGCAGGAGTACTGACATCAGCGCAGGCCCGGGAGATCGAGGCTGTCGCCGCCTCACTGAAGGCAGGCGGAAATATTGAACTGGCGGTGGTGACCGTACCGTCCATCCAGGGTATGGCCATCGAAGATTACTCTATGGGCCTTGCTGAAGCTTGGGGGGTTGGAACCCGCTCAGAGGATTTAGGCATCATTCTTCTCCTGGCAGTGCAGGAGCGTCAGGTCCGCATAGAGGTGGGCTACGGGCTTGAGGGCGATATCCCCGACGGGCTTGCCGGCGATATTCTTGACACCCATGTCATTCCCGAGTTCCGCAGGGGAAACTGGGGCCAGGGGCTTCTCAACGGAAGCCGGGCCATTGCAGCAACCCTAGCCGACCGGAGGGAGTTTACCCTTCCCCAGCAGCGGCTGGAGAGCTATGCGGTCCGTCAGAGTTCCGGGTTTGATGACCTGGAGCACATCTTTTTTGTTCTCATGCTTCTGCTGGTCATTTTCGGCAGGGGAAGACTCTGGCCGCTGCTCTTCCTTTCCCGGAGGGGCAGGTACTACCGCGGCGGCGGATTCGGCTCCTCCTCACGGAGAGGGGGATTCGGCGGGTTCGGAGTCGGCGGTTTCGGCGGAGGCGGGGCCTCCCGGTCGTTTTAATGAAATCTAGGATATAAGGAAACAGCACATGAAACAGAGAAACTTGTCCGTGGGCATCATCATACTGGCGGTTATTGCCGTGGCTGCGGTACTGTTCGGGTTCTGGTATGTCTCAACCCGAAATAACCTGGTAAGGCTGGACCAGCAGAGCGAGGCAGCCTGGTCCGAAGTGGACAACCAGCTGCAGCGCCGCTATGACCTGATCCCTAACCTGGTGGAGACGGTCCGGGGATATGCATCCCATGAAGAGGAGGTCTTCAGGGCCGTTGCCGAGGCCCGTGCCCAGATCGGTTCAGCCCGGGGTGTCGGGGAGACTGCAGCGGCAGCAGGGGAGATGGAATCTGCCCTGTCACGGCTTTTGCTTGTGGTGGAGCAGTATCCCGAACTTAAGGCGGACCGGAGTTTTATCAGGCTGCAGGATGAACTGGCCGGAACGGAGAACCGGCTTGCGGTGGCAAGGAGAAGATATAACGAATCGGTGATGACCTTGAACCAGGCTATGCTGATGTTCCCCGCCAGTATCGTTGCAGGGAATATGGGACTCCAGCAGAAATCCTATTTTGAGATTCAGGAAGCAGCACGAAGCGCTCCGCAGGTGCAGTTCTGACTACCACCCGTTGATGCGCTTCCATTCATCTACGACGGTCCCCGAAGCATCGGCAACATAATACCGGTCAAAGGACGTTGCGGTAGCGCAGGCATGGTTCGGAAGGATGCGGACCCTTCTTCCGATGGGGAACCGGTCAAGGATGATGGACTTGCCTTCACGGTGGGTTATTACGCCGTGTTCCTGAAATACCGAAGAGACGATCAGACCGCTTACCGGCTGTCCTGAAGTGCCGCACACCAGGCCGTATCCCTGGTCGGTATGCTGGGCGGCTGTTCCCCGGTCCCGGGAAAGGGCGCTCCACCCGGCATCTACGATGATCCAGTTGCGCTCCTTTTTATGACCGATCACTGTGGCAAGTACAGAAACAGCGATATCATCGACGGAGCAGACCTGCAGTCCCGCCATCACAAGGTCCTGGAACATGAACACCCCTGCTCGGACTTCCGTAACCCCCTGAAACCCCCTGCTCAGGGCAGCGGTCGGGGTGGATCCCACACTGATGATCCGGCAGGGAATGCCTGCACTCTTCAACCGCTCTGCGCAGAGCACCGCCTGTCTTCTTTCCATTTCAGCCATCTGGCGAATCTCTTCTGCGGTGGAGCAGGAGTATGATTCCCCTGCATGGGTCAGGACCCCCATGAAATCAATATAGGGAGCAGCGTCTAGATACCTGCCAAGGTGCAGGAGAAAGGGACTGTCGGGATCGACACCGGAACGGTGCCCGTCTGAATCTATTTCAATCAGCACAGGAATCTCAGTCTTATAATGCTGGGCAGCATTGGCAGCTGAGTCCGCCTGGGCAAGTGAATCAAGGATGATGGTAATCCGGGCACCTTGGGAAATAAGACGGAACACCCGGTCCAGCTTCTGGGGCGCTATTCCTACGGCATATACGATGTCGGTGATGCCGTTTGAGAAGTAGTATTCCGCCTCCTTCAAGGTGGAAACGGTAATGCCGGAAATACGTCCCTTCTGAAACATATTGATCACATCAATGTTTTTAGCGGTTTTCCCGTGGGGACGCAGAGATACGTGCATCGACTTCAGATGCGATTCCATGCGGGATATATTGTTCTGTACTTTTTCCCGGTCAAGAATCAGGGCAGGGGTTTCAATGCTGTTCAGGTCCATAGTCTGTTCCTTCTGTTTTTATAATAGGGCAATACTATACTATTTCCCCATTTCTGATAACCCTGCAGCGCTTCAGCTCCGGGCAGGGACAATGACCTTCCTCAGACGTACCATGTCACAGCAATGGATTCCGTTTTCCCAGATTGGCTGGGGATACCGGCGGGTGAAATAATCGGAAATAATGCCGGTGATCCGGTATCCGCAGGACTGATAGAGCCGCAGCTGACTGAAACTGGTGTTTCCGGTGCCGATCTCCATATACCGGGCTCCCTTTGCATATGCGGCAGCTTCTGCATCCGATATGAGTTTCCTGGCAATTCCCTGCCTTCGGTACGCCTCTTCTACGGAAATATTGAAAATCTCCCAGGTGTCCTGGGAGACGGGAGCGGTTACGCAGACCCCCGCAATCCTCCGGTCAATGCGTGCAGCCCTGCAGATGCCGCTGTTCAGGTACCTTTCCACCGCTTCCCTGGAAGGATCAGCCTCAAGAAGCAGATCAAAGGGCGGAGATTCCCCCTCATAAAGAAAGGTGATTTCAACAGGTTGGGGAGTATGGTTCGGCTCCAATGGTGCTTGCTCCTTTCTGCGGGGTATGCTATCGATTACATACACCGCAGAGATGCGGTACGTCAAGGGCTGAACAGCCCTGCTGGGTTCTTGCGTGAAATGGGCATTCTGTCTATGATCATATATAAGGAGGACCATGTGATATCCCTTGCAGTAGATATTGGAACAACGAATATTTCAGTTCTTGCCCTTGATTTGGATACCGGAGAGGTAGCTGAGCACTACAGCATCAGCAACAGGCGTCTGCAGTCTCCTCGGGGGTATGAGTACCTCCAGGACCCTGAGGAGATAGAGACTGCGGTGAGAACCCTGATCGGCCGGGTCTCTTCTGACTACAGGTGTTTAACCGTAACCGGCCAGATGCATGGAATTCTGTATTACGACAAGACAGGGGAGGCGGTATCACCGCTGTACACCTGGCTTGACGGAACCTCCTCCCTGGAGTATGAGGGGGAGTACGCCGCTGACCGGTTAAGCCGTCTCACGGGAATGAGAATTCCCGTAGGATACGGGCTTGCCACCCGGTATGCCCATCAGCTCTTCGGCCAGGTAAGCGATGATGCATGGGGATGTACCGGGATTGGTGAATACATTACCGGAAAACTGATTGGAATACCCCTGGACAGGTCAGATGCAACCAGCCTGGCAGGCTTCGGAGGATATGATCCTGTTGCCCGGACCTTCAGCCAAACGGCGATTGAAGAAGCCTTTGGAGACGCAGATGCCCGGTTTCTGAAAACCGCAGAGCCCTTCTCCTGTGCCGGGTATATAAATGACAGGGTGTTTGTATCATATCCCATAGGAAATAATCAGGCGGGATTTTTCGGTCTGGTCAGCTCCCCTGAAACAAGCTGCCTGGTAAGCATCGGCACCAGCGGTCAGCTGTCGCTGTTCAGCACCTCAAGTGAAGCTCCCCCGTCTATGGAACTGAGGCCCTTCTTTGACCTGGGGTATCTGCATGTGGGGGCAACCCTTTCAGCAGGGAAAACCTATGAAGTACTGCACCGCTTTTTGGCATCGGTGCTGGAATATGCCGGAGTGAAGGATTTCAAGGACTCATCGGTCTATGCGTTTATGGAGCGTGCAGCCCGCCATAGTGATCCGTCCTCGCAGCTTCATATGTCCCCGAAATGCATCGGGACCCGAAGGGATCCTGAGGTGAGGGGATCAATTACATCTATAGATTTGAACAATTTCACATTGCCCAACCTTGTCGCTGCAGCGGTTGACGGCATTATCGGTGAGCTCTATGACTTCCGAAGGGACCTGGGTGATCTGTTCGATGATGTGCAGAAGATCATTGCCGTGGGCAGCGAGATACGAAGCAGCAGGCTGTTTCGGGATTCTCTGGAAAAGCAGTTCGGCATAGAGGTGGTTTCCATGAAGACCGAGGATGCTGCAGCATCAGGGGCCGCCCTCAATGCAGGGATCGCAGCTGGGTATATTACCAGGGAGGAGAAGAGAAAACTGGTTGACCTGATTGCTGAAGACGGTGCATTGTAGAGGAGCATATTGAACTGATACGAATCAGGGAGGCGGTGCTGTATGAAAGCGGCAGTTATTGAAAAACCGGGGAACCTTGTGGTGCGGGAACTTCTCATACCGGAACCGGGGGATCATGAAGTTCTTATCAAGGTGCGCGCATCGGGAATATGCGGGACCGATATTCATATCTTCCGCGGTGAATACCTGGGGAGTTATCCGGTCATACCGGGGCATGAGTTCTCGGGAACCGTTGAGAAGGCTGGAGAAAACACCTCAAGGATCAGGCCGGGGGACCGGGTTGCCGTTGAGCCGAATGTTTCCTGCGGCAACTGCAGCGCCTGCCTGAATAATCGGCAGAACTTCTGTGAGAACTGGAAGGGCATTGGAGTCACCCTTCCGGGAGGTATGGCCCAGTATGCCTGCGTGCCGGAAGAGGCGGTATACCAGATAGGAGAAATTCCCTTTTCCTGGGGCGCCTTTGTGGAGCCATTGGCGTGCGTACTGCATGGTGTCCAGAAGACACGTTTCAGCCTTTCCGACAAGGTGCTGATCATCGGTGCGGGCCCCATCGGGATACTTCTTTCTCAGGTGATTCAGCTGCAGGGTTCCTGCTGCATCACCCAGGTTGATAGAAACCGAAGCAGGCTTGCTCTGGCAGCTC
This sequence comes from Spirochaetaceae bacterium, assembly GCA_003557605.1. Classification (GTDB taxonomy): domain Bacteria; phylum Spirochaetota; class Spirochaetia; order PWKH01; family PWKH01; genus PWKH01. The sequence continues at coordinate 10,278 of PWNW01000327.1, read as the reverse complement.
AGTGCGGAGCAGAGAGAACGGAAATTTCCCTGGAATCGGTTGAAGAGGATGCGTTTGATGTGGTTGTTGATGCCACCGGAGTGCTCTCATTGATGTCCCAGGCCTGCAGGTATGCGCGCAAGGGAGGGACGGTGCTGTTCTTTGGAGTGCCGCCGAGCACAGGAACGGTTGATATTCCGGCGTTTACCATATTCGAGAAGGGACTCACGATCCTTTCCTCATACACATCGGTCCGAAATTCTCTTCAGGCGGTGCGGCTGCTCTCGAAACGAAGGATAGATGCTTCCCCCCTGGTGTCCCATACCCTTGGGCTCAGTGAGCTTCAGAAAGGGATTGAGCTGATTGAATCAGGTGCGCAGGGAGTCCTTAAGGTGCTTATTGATCCATGGAAATGAGTTTTCATGAACACCTGCATCTGCCTACTTGGTGCTGTTTTCTGCACTCAAGCTCTTCACTGAAGCGAGGTACCTCCTCCTGCTGACTGCCAGCAGGAATATAAACAGCGGTATAATGATCAGAGCTATGATGTTTCCCTGAAACAGCATAAACGCCCAGTACCGTACGGGGTTGCCTCCGTCGGTCATAGCGGTGATGAGGAATCCTTCAGGGACCGTTGCTCCCACCTGATGGGAGAGCGAGGTAATCAGGGGAGCCAGTTCTGTGGCAATAAGCAGGTAGGCAATTACCAGAGGAATACCCGCAGCTACGGACCTGAAGACGTTGGACCTGCATACAAGGACAATAACTGCTACCTGGGAGACCAGGCTCGGAAGATCCCCAAGCGGCAGAGTCCTGTTTCCCGGCAGCACCAGGGCAATCAGAACCGCTATGGGCATCAGGATGATGCCGGTGGTAAGGATGGATTTGTTGTCCATCACCACTGCGGTGTCGAGGGCTACCAGCAGACCTGCTTTGCTGGGAAAGCGGCGCTGGATGGAGCTTCTCAGGGTCTGGGACACCTCACCCATCCCTTCTCCGATGAGGCCCCCGCATTTCGGGAGGATGAACATCACCGCAGCAATGTGGACGCTCAGTTCCAGAATATCCTTTACGGGATATGCCGCAGCAATGCCCAGAAGGATTCCCACGATCACACCGACAACCATCGGATCTCCCAGCACCGTCACTGCGGTGCCCTTCTTTGCAGGGTTGAAAACCCAGCTGCGCACCCCGGGAATGCGGTCAAAGATCATGTTGACTCCCTGGGCATAGGGCAGCAGTCCCACGGAAGAGAGGGGTGAAATAGTAATGCCCTCAAGGCCCATCTCCCGCTGCACTTCAGGACCGGTCCAGTCGCTCATCTTTATGATATACACAGCGATAAGCGCCGTTGCCGCAAGACCCATCAGCATGCTTCCAGAAACAGCCAGCACGAAGGCCCCGAGCATGGCAAAATGCCAGTAGTTCCAGATATCAATATAGATGGTCTTTGTCAGGTTCAAACTCAGCATCAGGACATTGACCGCAATGATCAGGGGTATCGATATATGGGCTATGGGAGATGCCCAGGTAATGGCTGCCAGGGGAGGCCAGCCCACATCAAGCACCGGAAAATCAAGGCCCCGGACTGCCGCCAGGGCAGATACTGCAGGATTGATGTTTTCTACGAAAAAATCAAAGGCAATGAAAATTCCTGCAAACCCTGCAGCAAGCTTCAGGGATGACATCAGGGCATGCTTCAGGGACATGCCGATGATCAGTGATATCACCAGGATGATGATGGGAAGCATCACATAAGCACGGAACTGAAAGAATGCATTCACTGCAGAACGAATGATTTCCATGGCGGGCTCCAATGGTTTTTCTTTATACCTACCATGAAAATGTCCGGAGAGACAATAGGGAAACTAGGGATATCAGCACCGCCGCTGTCCGGCGGTGCTGAAGAGGTTCATATCAGGAAGAGGATTCAGGGAGTTTGTTGTTCACCGTAAGGAAGTGAAAAATTATGCAGAACACCGTGACGATAACGTACCCGATGACAAACTGATTCTGGAGGCCTCCTCCGAGAATCTGAAGCCTGGGAGCATGGATCAGCCCTACAGCAGCAAGCACCGTCATGACCACTCCGACCATAGAGGCTTTCTTATAGTCCCGGTCTATCAGGAATACCGTTATGGCGCCCCAGCACAGGGCTGTAAACATAGCTCCCTGGGCAATGGGCATAATTGCAGGAGAGATGCCGTGCAGCAGGTTTGCCCCGGTGTTTACCTCATCAATGGATCCCCTGTTGATGCGGGTGCCCAGGTAGTTGGCAAGATAGGGGAGCATTGCAAGGGCCACTGCAGGGGCATGCTTGTGGGGTGAATTGATGAAGGCATTGGCTACCATGACGATTCCGACATAGACCAGTATCGGGGCTATGACCTGGATCGGTATGATTCGGGAGACCGCTCCGACCAGTCCGAAGGCAGCTGCGATCAGAAACACTGCACCGTTGATCACCGAATATCCCCGTCCTGCCTTCAGTTCCTTGGCCCCTACTGAAGCAATATAGACGGTGGTGGGGAGAATTCCTCCGAAGAGGGCACCGAGAATAGTGCCTGCTCCGTCGGCAAACTGTGCTTCCCTGACATCGTAGTTGTCCCCGAGAGCGGAGACCGCTTGAACGTTGTTCATGGTCTCCACAAAGTTATATACGGAAATTGGTATGATCACCGCCAGCAGGTAGGAGTACTCACCGAAGAGCAGGGCGAACCCGGAAAATGCTGCAGCCGTTGGGAGGGGAAAGAAGAATCCAAGGTCCCCAGATGCTGCTGCGATGCTTGATGCGTCGGCAACGCCAAGGAGGTATGCAAGAACAGTTCCCAGGACAATGGCCAGCACTGCAGTGGGAATTTTGAAGGGCATCACCGTCTTTGCAACCATGCCGATGAGGATGATCACCAGCACCACCGAACCGACAACGGGAGCCGAAAAGGTCTGAAAGAAGAGCTCACCGGCGATGAAGGTCAGTGCCACACCGGCAAGGGCGCCGAGCATGGCTGCCCTGGGTAGGAATCTCCTGACCCACCGGCCGATAAATCCGCCGAGGATCTCAATAATTCCGCCAAGCATACATGCGGCAACGGCAATCTGCCACGCAGACTGATGGTCATTGGTGACGCTGAGGACGCCGCCGGTAATGATCACCATGTAGATGAACTGCACCGGGGTGCTCAGCCCGTAGGAGAGGGCTGTGACGTCGCTTCGCCCCTCCTTCGCCGCCAGGCGTTTCGCCATATTGGCATAGTAGAAATTCCCCGCAGCCACCGCAATAGCCGCACCGGGAATCATCTGGCCGAAGACAATTGCCGGGGGAAATCCCATTCCCACCATGGTAATTGCCAGCCATGCAAAGTTTGCCAGGTTGTTCTGGAACAGAGCCCAGAACCCGTCAACATCCTGCTTAATAAACATCGGGTACGTACCGGAAGACATAGACACCTCCATACTGCTTTGATGTATTTTCCTGGAACGGAAAAAGACTATGTATGAGTATAAAGCACTTTTTTCATATGAGAAAGAGAAATACGATTTTTTTCGGTGCAGCAGATTCATTTCATGAATGAGACTCCATAGTCTGATACCGGCGGGCGAAGTATCGCCGCAGATTTTCCTGTACTGTGCCGGGCAGTGGTGATTCGAAGTTTTTGGTCATCTCCTCAACTTGTTCATGCGCCTTCTGCAGGAGGGATGTTCCTTCACTGCTGCCGCCGGAATAGTCAAACAGTGCATTTTGGAAAAACTCGCGGCTTCGCAGGTTCTCAAGGGTGATATCATCGGTAAGGAAGTTGCCCCCCGGTCCCGCTTCCTCCAGGCTCTGCACAGCCCGTTGGAGCCCTTCAGTATTAATACCTGCCTCCAGGAACATGACCGCATCGTACCAGGCGTGCTGGATGAGCATCATCTCAGAAGACATTCCGATGGCATTGAAGCAGGAGCCAATGCCGGAAAAAAGATCTGCACCGGTCTCCATAGCGGCCTGCATGAAAATCATTCCCTCGGCACCGTTCTGGGGATCATAGCGGCAGGTCATGCCTCCTCCGCAAGCAGCTGTCACGGGAAGTCCGTAGGATGCAGCAAGCCGGCATTTTGCAGCGGTATAGAGGGCTGTATCAAGAATGTAGTACCTGTCGTGACCGCCCTGCATATCGGTGACTGATGCACCGAACCCGTAGGATATTGGAGTGCCTGGGCGGATCGGCTGGGCCAGTGCAACCATAAAGATGCTTTCGGCATGCCCCTGCAGCAGGGTGCCGATCTTGCTGAATGGGGAGGTGGTGCCGGCCATAGGGCAGATAGTTGTCGCAATGACATACCCGCTGTCACAGGCATCAACCAGCATCTCGGCGTTCCATGCCCCTACCATGAAGGGACTGACCACAGCTGCGGCAACACTGAGGACCCGTTTTTCCCCCGGGTCCTCTCCGCCGGTCAGGATCTCTGCGATTTCCTTGAATTCCAGATAGCTCTCCATTGATGCGGGCATGAACATGATATGCTTGTTCTGATGCATCAGGTGTTCCTCCAGCGCCCGGAGGCTTGATGTTTCATCCTGGAAGTCCGTAACTGGAAAGTCCATCCTGCTCATCTGCACCACCCCTTCGAGCTTCTGCCCCAGGATGGTGTTCCGCCGGACATCCTCCAGATTCGGCCGCCGGGGGAGCTGGGTTTCATAGTCGATAATCCAGGGGTCGGTGACGATGGCTGAAAAACCCCGTTTTGTCCCGCCTCGAAGGTGCTCACGCCCGTCCAGACCGGCAATGACGAACTGCTTCGGGGCAAGTTCCAGAAGGTCACGCAGCAGTTTTCGAGGCATCCTGATCCTCCATCCTGCTTCGTCCACCGCTGCTCCCTCCTGCTTTGCAAGGGCGAGAATTCGTTCGTTCTGGACGACAAAGCCCACGTTTTCCAGCAGATGTTCCGCTGCTTCCCGTATTTGTTCCACCTGGATGTCGGTAATGGCAGTCATTTCATCTCTCCCGGGAGTCTTATCCCTATTTTCGTATTTGTTTACAATATTGATAGTATTTAGTATACATTTATAAGATATTATTGTAAACAAAAAAATTCCTTGATCTTCAGGAGAAAAAGACTGTCCCCTCCCACGGAGCAAGGGTAATTTCATCTTCAGGACTGTTCCTCTTCCCGGCGGTGGAGTACACCAGCTTCTTCGGTATGCTGTACTGGTCCAGGGAAACTCTGGAGGGGGCATCGGAAAAGTTCAGCAGCATTGCCGCTGTCTGACCGTCCTTTTCCCTGATATACCCCAGCACGGGATCAGGGGTATCAAGGAGGGTAAGGGTGCCGTGCTTCAGCGGGGACAATCTGTTTCGCAGCTGAAGCAGGGCCCTGTGGCAGTTGAGCAGAGAATCAGGGTCCTGCTGCTGGGCCTCTACGGTAGTTTCTTCCGGACTGTCGGGCACCGGGAGCCAGGGTTCAGCATCGCTGCTGCAGAACCCTGCGTTGGAGCTGCTGTTCCACTGCATAGGAGTCCTGCAGCTGTCCCGGTTTACTGCGCCATGCATCAAGCGGTCGATGAGAGAGACCGCAAAGGAGGGATACCGCTTCATCAGCAGCTGGGCAACCGCATCCTGGGAAGTGTGAATCGGAATATTCTGCTGCCCCATGCCGATCTCCTCTCCGTAGTAGATGCAGGGCACTCCCCGGACAGTGAGCCTGAAGAGGGTACGCAGTTTTTCCGGATCTCTTCGTCCCCTGCACTGCTCAATGCTCCTTCTTCGGTCATGGTTCCCGAACACCCAGGTGGGGGTGAAGGGCGGGGGAAACCATGCTTCAGCTTCCTGGATCAGCTTCCGGTAGGATGATGATGTCACCGGGGAAGTGAGACATTGGAACTGGAAGACCAGGTTCAGTCCGTCGGGCTTGCTGGTGCCGCAGTAAGCCCTGAGAATGTCGGAGGTGCCGAAGACCTCTCCGATGAGCAGTTTCTTTCGCGGTTCAGCAATCTTCCTGATCTCCTGGGCAAGGGCAAAGTTCTCAGGGATATGACGGTTGTATACCGTCTTCTGGAACATGCCGTACCCCCTGGAAAGATCGGGTATGATCTTGAAGGCAAAGGGATTGTTCCTCAGTGATGCATCCTCCAGGACTGCATCAAAGATGTCCAGGCGGAATCCGTCGGCTCCCCGGTCAAGCCAGAACCGGAGGGTGTCGGTCATATAGGCATGCACCTCGGGGTTTCTCCAGTTTAGGTCAGGCTGAAAGGGAAGGAAGGACGCCCAGTACCAGGATTCGGTGCGGTTGTCGAAATGCCAGCCGCTTCCGTGGACCATGCTCTGCCAGTTGTTTGGTCTCTTTGCTCCCCCTCTCCAGACATACCAGTCCCGTTTCGGGTTGTCCTTGGATGACCTGGATTCTTTAAACCAGGGATGGGAGTCGCTGGTGTGGTTGAGCACCATGTCCAGCAGCAGCTTCATATTCCTTCGGTGCACCTCCGAAGCAAGGGTGCCAAAATCATCCATGGTGCCGAAGGTCGGGTCAATGCCCCTGAAGTCGCTGATGTCGTAGCCGAAATCACGCTGGGGAGACGGGTACATCGGAGAAATCCAGAGGGTTTCAACCCCCAGGTCCTGGAGATAATCGAGGTTCTCAATAATTCCCCGTATGTCGCCGATGCCGTCGCCGTTGGAGTCGCTGAACGAGCGGGGATATATTTGGTAGATTACGGTGCTGTTTCTCCAGTCATGCTCCATGAAATGGAGTATACCACAGTCAGAGGCAGCGCTCTACGGCATTTCTCACTGATTCATAGGCGTTTCTTCCCGATCCGAGGGCCCTGGTTATGTGGGAGCCGATCACCGCTGCATAGGCAAACTGCTCCAGGGAAAGCACCTGCTCCCGTGAGGAGATGCCGAACCCCGCATAAATCTTCGGGATGTCAAGGGAGCGCAGAAACTCCCTTGACTCCCCGGTGATATCTGTGCTTCTGCCGGTAACCCCCTGCCTGAGGGCGGCGTAGACCATTTCCGATGCGGTGCTCTTCAGCAGTGCTTTGCGCTGGGGCGTCATGTTCGGCACAGCCACCGGCAGGGCCCCGATCCCGATCTCCCGGGCTGCAGCATAGAATCGGTCATCATCCTCAAGGGGCAGGTCCGGCACGATCACCCCCGTGATGCCCCGGGAGTGCATCTCCTCGAGAAAACTTCGCACTCCCCATCTGTATACAATGTTTCCATAGGTCATGACATGAACTTCCTCAAATCCAAGTGACTTCGCCGTGTCGATGTACCTCCAGATGTCCCTGACCCTGAATCCCGCATCCAGGGCCTTTTGGGATGCTCTGGTGATCACTTCACCGTCGGCGGTGGGATCAGAAAAGGGAATTTGCAGCTCAGCAATCTCCACTCCTGCATCAGCAAGGGCATGGATGGCCTGGATGCAGGATGCTTCGTCGGGATACCCAGCCACCAGGTGGGCCATGATCTTGATGTTCCTCATTTCGCCGCCTCCCTCAGCAGGTACTGCTTCCATTCTTCGGGATAGAGCCTGCCCGCGGTGATGAAGATGTCCTTGTCGCCTCTCCCTGACATATTCATCACCAGGATGCTCCCTTTCTCCATCTGCGGAGCCTGCTTAAGCACCTCGGAGGCGGCATGGGCCGATTCAAGGGCGCACAGCAGACCTTCCCGGGAGGCAAACCGGCTGTATGCCTCCAGCACGTCGCTGTCCGTCGCCCGGGCAAACTCAATACGCCCGGCATCGCCGAGGTAAGCAAGTTCCGGTCCGATTCCTGCATAGTCAAGTCCGGCGGAGATGGAGTGGGTGAGCTGAACCTGTCCGTCAGGATCCTGGAGGAAGTATGACTTGTATCCTTCAATGATTCCCATGGTACGGTCCTTGCCCATCCTCACTGCATGCTCCCCCGGTTTGTCCCCGGTGCCTCCGGCCTCAACGGCAATCAGCCGCACCGGATCATCAAGGAAGGCGCTGAACATGCCCACGGCGTTTGATCCTCCGCCGCAGCAGGCGATTACCGTATCGGGAAGCCTTCCTGTCATATCCGAGAGCTGCTGTTTTGTCTCAATGCCGATGATCTGCTGGAACTCCCGAACCAGGTCTGGATAGGGATAGGGCCCTAGGGCAGATCCCAGGACGTAGAAGGTCCTGGATGACTCTTCAATCCAGCATTTCAGTGCAGCATTGACCGCATCCTTCAAGGTCTTTGAGCCGTCTTCGACAGGATGGACTTCAGCCCCAAACTGCTTCATCAGAAACACATTGGGCTGCTGGCGCTCAATGTCAGCCGAACCCATGAACACCTCGCATTCCAGCCCCAGCTTTGCCGCACTGGCGGCAACTGCTACCCCGTGCTGCCCGGCACCTGTCTCTGCGATAACCCGCTGCTTGCCCATCAGCTTTGCCAGCAGCACCTGACCGAGGGCATTGTTGATCTTATGGGCACCGGTCTGCGCCAGCCCTTCAAGTTTGATGTATATCTCTGCTCCCCCCAGCTCCCGGGTAAGGTTGTCAGCCCGGCACAGCGGGGTAGGGCGTCCTGCGTAGCTGCGCAGCAGATGACTGTACTCCCTGCGAAATTCACTGCCGGGAAGTATCTCCGTCATGGCACGTTCCAGCTCAAACAAGGCAGGTTTGAGCACTTCGCCGACATACTGGCCGCCGAAGGTTCCAAAATATCTAGCCATAGGTTTTCTCCAATATGGTGAACAGCTGCTCCATCTTCCGATGATCCTTGATGCCCGGGGAAGACTCAATTCCAGAGGCGATGTCGATGAGCAGGGGGTTGAACCTTCCGAGGATTTCAGGGAGGAGCTCAGGGGTGATTCCTCCGGCAAGAAAGTTCTGATGCAGCAGCTTCTCATCGGGAATGTCAGCAAGGGTTGAAGCATGTCGTTCCTTGGGAAGATCAATAAGGGTAAAGGGGCCGTATGCTTCTGAAGCAGGGGAAAGCCCGGAGGGCCCAAGCACCAGGGCCTTGCAGGCATTTCCCTGAAACTGAGACGCAAGCTCCGGTGATTCGCTTCCGTGAAGCTGCACTCCATGGATCTGGCCCTCCTGGATGCGGTCTCTCAGGACCTGCACCATCTGTTCGTCCGGATTCTGGACCACCGCACATTTCAGTGCATCCACATCGCTGAATGATGCAAGATCCTCAAGGGAAATGCTTCGGGGAGACGGTGCCAGCACAAAGCCGAGGATGTCGGCCCCCAGCCGGACTGCCGCCTGGGCATCCTCCCGTCTGGTGATGCCGCAGATCTTCACCAGAGGACGGCGGCGATATCGGGCCATGAGCCGGGAGAAGAGCGCCGGAGGACCTTCGGCTCCTTTCTTGAATGCTTCAATATAATGTTTCACCGTCTGAGAACCGCTTCGCATGCAGGCTTCCCCGATGAGCACCCCGTGGAATCCGCTGCTGCCGGCTAGGCGAACGGTCATCTCCTCATGAACTCCAGACTCAAAAATCAGGGGAATAGTAGTGCCGAAGCTCCCTGCTGCGGCAAAGGGAATTTTTGTGTTTACCGTAAAGTCCCTCAGGTCCCGGGAGTTGATGCCCAGGGCATCGGGACGGGATTGTGCATCGGATGCCGAGCTCAGCACGGCCTTCGCAAGCTTCAGGGAGTGCACCTCCGTGAGCACCTGCAGATTGTACCGATGAGCTTCCCTGGTGAGGGACTCAAGCAGGGGCAAGTCGAGCAGTTCGCCGATAAGCAGCACCGCATCAGCTCCGAGGAAATATGACTCGGTAATATCTTCCCGGGAGAGCAGGAAATCCTTGCGGAGGAATGCATATTCAGGATGCTTCTGCTTCAGCCGGAAGAGGTCTTCGCAGCTTCCCCCGAAGCTGTCTGCTTCGGTGAGGATTGAGAACCGGTGCGCTCCCCCATGAATATAGGTTTCGAGGATTTCATCAATGGATGAATCACCAATGATCCTTCCCCTGCTTGGGGAGCGGCGCTTAATTTCGCAAATCAGACCAGGCTCTGCAAAGAAGGGGACCAGGGGAGCATGACGTGTTTTGCCGGTGAGCTTAAACACCTGCCGCTGCTCCTCCCTCCGGTACCGGTTCCTTGCTCCGGCTATTTCCATTAAGATGTCACGTTCCACGGTTCTGCTCCTTCAGTCGGTCTACATACTTTGCTGCAGTCCCGTCATCAATCAGGGATGCCGCCTTGCGGTACCCGTCGGCAATGCTTTCTGCACGGCCTGCGGTGTACAGTGCAGCACCGCTGTTCAGGCATATTCCTTCCCGTACTGCCTGGCAGGATATATCTCTGTGTTTCCCGGTAATAACCTGAAAAAACAGAGATATATCCT